>NZ_JNAA01000082.1:0-34006 GCF_000696055.1 Exiguobacterium sp. AB2 | reverse complement strand
CAAGCGCTACCCATAACGGAAGCGCTTGTTTTTCCTAAAATAATTTTGAGGCTCGAACTTGATGGAGTTTACTGGTCAAATTGCGGAACAACTTCTCATCACGTCGGTCGAGCGCCTCGTCGATTTCGACGAGCAATCGTTCTTCCTCGAACTGGGCGACCGAGGCACGGATGACGGTCTGTGCCGATGTCGTCACTTCGTCTTTTACTTCGGCAACGGGTTCGAACGGGTTCGGCTCGACAATGTCAATCCAATTCTCGTCAATCATCATGCCCTGGAAATTGAGTTCGACGTAAATCGCACCGTCATGGAGGCGAATGTCATGATACGCCTTCTCCGGATTGACCGTGACGAGGTCGCCGCGACGATATCGGAACGGTTCCCCGTCAAAGCCATAAGCTGTCATCACAAGGCTTCGCGGGGCGACGGAGGCGTTCGTCACGAAATGGACGTTGCCGAGTTTCTCCGGATGCCTGAGCCAATAATCGATAATCCATTTGGCCTCTCGCTTACGCAGCGTATGATGAGCGAGGAATCGCTTTAAAAAATTCTTTTTCCGCTCCACCATATGACCCCATCTCCTTTTATATCGATTAATCGCGGTCCGCTAACGAGTCGAGCCGTTCTTCGAGCGCTTGACGGTCGTCCACGTCGACGGTGAGCGCAAGCGTTTGCTCGAGCATACGCTTCGCCTTGTCGCGCTGTCCTTCTTCTACTAACAGTGTAGCCCATTCGGTCGCAAAAGACACGTCCTCTTTATAAACGTCTTCAATCGATTCGTAGAGCGCGACCGCTTCCTCATACGCCTCGAGCTCATAGGCGGCTTTGGCCTTGTACCATGTCATGAGCGGCGATGTCGAATGGTCTTCGAGGGCGTCAATCGTCTCGATGACCGCATCCATGTCCCCGGCCTCGAACAAGACGGACAAGAGCAACTCAGTCGCTTCGAGCGATTCCGGATTCAAGGCGAGCGCCTCACGCAGTTCGGTCACCGCCTCATCGGTCGCACCTTGACGCAAGAACAGTTTCGCCTTCACCGTCCGTAACTCGTCGTTATAATCATCACGTTCAATCCCTTGCCCAATCATCTCGAGCGCCTCATCGATTCGTCCGAGCGCCTCGAGCGCTTCCGTATATGGAAGATAGAGCGACGTGAAGTCCGGGTCCATCGTCCGCAACTCCTCGAACTGTTTGACCGCGACCTCGTCACGCCCGATGCGGTGGGCCGTCATGGCATGCCCGAACACGGTATTCAAGTTTCGGCCCGTCGACTTCTCGAATTCGACGAGCGCCTCTTCGAACGACCCGATCATCGTGAGCGCCTCGGCGTAATCGGCCTGATAATCGATCTCTTCAGGCAACGCCAGATGCGGCAGTCGCGCATAGAGCGGGACGGCTTGTTCGAACGACCCGATTGACGCGTAAAGTTCAGCGAGCCCATAGACGAGCAGCGGTTCGTCCGGATTCGTCTCGAGTGCCTCGAGCAGTTTTATGACGGCGACTTCGTCGAGTCCTTGCGATTGATACAAATCGGCCAATAACACGAGGCTCCGGACGTGTGCCTCTCGATCTTTCGTGTCGACTTTCTCGAGCACGGCAATCGCCTCTTCTTCGCGGTCGCTGTCGAGATATGCCTCGGCGAGCGACAACGCCACGTGCGGATTCCCCGCATAATCGACGTAAAGCGCGGCCAGGACGTTCACCGCGCGGTCGGCGAGTCCGAGCTCGAGATAAAGATCGGCGATGGCTAGCCGGTCTTCGTCCGAGCCCTCTTTATCAAGCGATTCGAGATGGTGCAGGGCGTGTTCTGTCTCCCCGGCCTCGAGCATCTCGACAATATGGTTCAATTCTGATTCATCTAACATTGATCTTCCTCCTACCGACAACAACTATTGACGTTATTCTATCTCACGACCGAGCCGTTGTAAATCTTGATGAAACTGCGGGTAACTGACATCCGAGACATCCATCCCATGAATGTGGACAGGATCGTCCGTCAAAAGCGCTGCAATCTGCAGCATCATCGACAGCCGATGGTCGCCAAACGCATCCACGTCCCCACCTCGAATCGGACTCGGGCGGACGGTGAACCCGTCCTCAGTCTCTTCGATGTCGACACCGAGCGTCTTCAGTTCGGTCACGACCGTCCGGATGCGGTCCGTCTCTTTCACACGCAGTTCGCCTGCGTCTCGCACAGTCGACGGGCTTGTCGCCTGTGACGCGACGAGGGCAAAGAGCGGCAACTCGTCGATTTGATGCGGAATCGCCTCGCCGCCTAACTCGATGCCGCGAAGCGTGCTCGTCGAGACCGTCACATCGGCGACCGTCTCCTCTCCGAGCGGGCGCGCCCGCTCAATCGAAACGGACGCGCCCATCCGTTCAAGCGTCCGCAAAAAGCCGATGCGCGTCTCGTTCAAACAAACATCGACTGTCGTGACTCGACTATTCGGGACGATGGCCGCTCCGGCCCAAAAGAATGCAGCCGACGACGGGTCGGCCGGGACGTGGACCGTCGCTCCCTTCAATCCACCCGGGTCGAGTCGGATCACTCGTACCCCGTCCTCGATCGTCACATCGATACGACCGCCGAACAGTGGCAACATCCGTTCCGTATGGTCACGCGACAACATCGGCTCTCGCACGATCGTCTCTCCCTTGGCCCGAAGCCCTGCCAGCAAGATGGCCGATTTGACTTGGGCGCTCGCGACAGGCAACGTGTAGTCGATGCGGCCCAGTTCGCTTCCTCGGATGCGAATCGGGGCGTAATCGCCTTCGATATCGGCCCCACGCTCACGTAGCGGTACCGTGACACGTCCCATCGGCCGTTTCGAGAGCGATTCGTCACCCATCAACTCATACGTCCCGTCAAACCCGACGAGCAGTCCAGTGAGGAGACGCATCGTTGTCCCCGAGTTGCCGCAGTCAATCGTCGTCGACGCCATCTTGTCCGTTCCCGTGATGACGACCCGGTCAGCTCGTTCCTCCACCGTCGCCCCGAGGCGACGCATGGCCTCCATCGTCGACCGGCAATCGGCTCCAAGGAGCGGGTCATGAATCGTCGTCACACCATGCGCGACGGCACCGAACATGACAGCGCGATGCGTGATCGATTTGTCACTCGGGACACGAATCCGTCCTGTCAATCCCATGCTACATCCATCCTTTCAGTTGATTGAAGGCGGCGATGAGGCGATCGTCTGACACCGGTTCGACCGTGACGGTTTCACCGAGTAAGACGAACCGGACTTCACCGCCGCGATTTTTTTATCCCGTCCCATTAACGTCCGATAGTCTTCAAATGGACGCCAGGCGACCGGTGTGACTTCGTTCGCTGTCATCCAGTCTGCTAACCGCCTCGCCCGGTCCGTGTCCCCGTTCAAAAGGAAGGCATACACCATCCCATACAGGACGGCCTCTCCATGGGCGAGCCGATACCGTTCACTCGTCTCGAGCGCATGGCCGAACGTATGGCCGAAATTGAGCCACGCCCGAACTCCTGCTTCTCGCTCGTCCGCCTCGACGATGCGACGCTTCACTTCAATGCCACGCGCGAGCCACTCCGTCCAATCGATCGGGCCCGTCAAGGCGTCGAACAACGCATCCTCGAACGACGCCTCGAGCACATGCTCAGAGAGATACGCATGCTTGATCAGTTCGCCGAGACCGCTCCGGACGTCACGTTGCTGTAACGTCTCGAGTCGCGTGACGTCGTAGTGGACGCCCATCGGTTGATAGAACGCACCGATCGCATTTTTGGCGAGCGGATGGTTGACGGCGACTTTTCCGCCGACGGCCGAATCGTGCGCCAGAATCGTCGTCGGGACTTGGATGTAACGGACGCCCCGCATATAGACGCTCGCCAAAAAACCGACCAAATCCCCGACCATGCCGCCGCCGAAGGCGAGAACGATCGTATCGCGGTCACATCCGGACTTCAATCCTTCGGAGACAAGCCGTTCGATGACGGAAAGCGACTTCGATTCGTCGCCTGGTGGCACGACCGACCAGACAATGTCTTGATGGACGTGCGCCAGCCGTTCTCGAAACGTGTTGCCATGGAGTCGGTCGACCGTCTCATCGGTCACGACCCAAACCGTCGAACCAGAAAAAGCTTGAACGCGGTAGAGCCAAGCATCACCGCGTTCAATCGTCACATCATATGGGGTCGACGCATCGACGCGAATCATCACCATGTCCGAATCTCCTCACGATACGTCGCGACTCGGTTTTGTATCCGTTCCACCGTATCGTGCCCGAACGTTTCACACAGCTCACGCGCAAGTTCGAAGGCGACGACCGCTTCGACGACGAGCGAGGCGGCCGGGACGGCACACGCGTCACTGCGCTCGATTTGAGCGAGGAACGGCTGTTTCGTCTCGATGTCGACCGACGGGAGCGGTTTGTATAGGGTCGGGATCGGTTTCATGACGGCCGTGCAGACGATCGGCATCCCCGTCGTCATCCCGCCTTCAAAGCCGCCAAGGTGATTCGAGAGTCGAGTGTAACCGGTCTCGTCATAGGCGATCGGGTCCATCACTTCCGAACCCGGACGATACGCCATGTCAAACCCGTCCCCGAAAGCGACGCCTTTGATGGCGTTCACGCTCATGACCGCCTGAGCGATTCGCGCATCAAGTTTCCGGTCGTACTGAACGTAGGAGCCGAGTCCCGGGATGACACCGTGGACCTCGGTCGTGACGACGCCTCCGAGGGAATCCCCCGCGGCTTTCGCCTCGTCAATCAAGCGCATCATCTGATCTGCCGCTTCCGCGTCGTACGTGCGGACAGGTGACGCCTCGACCGCTGCGATGAGCGCCTCCTTCGAGTCCATCGTTTTCACGGCCGCGACGCCGCCAATCACTTTCACATAGCTGAGCACGCTCATCCCGACGGCGGCAAGCAACTGCTTGCTGATGGCGCCGACCGCGACGCGGGCTGCCGTCTCACGGGCGCTCGAGCGCTCGAGCACGTCGCGAAGGTCGCGATGGTCGTACTTCAATCCTCCGACGAGGTCGGCGTGCCCTGGCCGTGGGCGGACGACCCGCCGCTTCACCTCGGCGTCATCTGCGATCGGCTCCGCTTGCATGACGTTCCGCCAATGCGTATGGTCCTTGTTCTCAATCCAAAGCGAGATCGGGGCACCCGTCGTCCGTCCGTGACGAATCCCGGCCCGGACGTCCACGCGATCCGATTCGATTTGCATCCGCCGGCCACGTCCGTATCCCGATTGTCGTTTTTTCAATTCTTCATTCACCAAGTCGATGTCGACGGAGAGGCCCGCCGGCACTCCTTCAAGAATGATGGTCAATCCAGGACCGTGTGACTCTCCTGCCGTCAAATAACGCATACACGCCACCTCACTCTTCGTATTTTTCGTAAAAGAAACTTTGCTTCATCCGGTAGCCGTAACGTTTCGGTTGGAAGATTTGCTCTGTCCCGCCGACGAACAACACACCACCCGGACGCAACGAGCGATGAAACGATTTGTACACTTTCTCTTTCGCTTCCTCCGTAAAGTAAATCAAGACGTTGCGGCAGACAATCAAATCGAAGTTTCGTTCATAGACGTCCGCTAACAAATTGTGCTTTTTGAACGTGACGAGCTTCTTTATGTCTTCTGCGATATAGTAATCGTCGCCCCGCCGTGTGAAATAACGTTGTCGGTACTCGGCCGGCAAGTCGACGAGAGCCCGTTCATGGTATTTGCCTGCTTTCGCTTTCTCGATGACGATGTCGTCGAGGTCGGTCGCGGTAATCGAGAATTGGGCAGGTGACAGATGTTTGGATAAGAGCATCGCGAGCGAGTACGGCTCTTCCCCTGTCGAACAGGCGGCGCTCCATACGCGTAACTTCCCTTGGCTCTTGCGGATGAGTTCTGGCAAAATATCCTCCTCGAGCTGTTGCCAACGGACCGGGTTCCGATAAAATTCGCTCACATTGATTGTCATCCGGTCTAAAAACTCTTCGTACAGGCCGCGGTCGGCCTCCATCGCTTTGAAGTACTCGATGAACGTGGCATAGCCTTTCTTCTCGCGGAGGGCAATCATCCTGCGCTTCATCTGTGCCTCTTTATATAAGTTCAAATCAATCCCAGACTTTAAGTAAAATTTTTTCACGAAGATGGCATAATCATTTATCACCAGTTCCAACCTCAATTCTTCCTCATTTCCTAGTTCTCGATGCCGCGTAAGCGCTTCAACGGCAACAAAAAAAGGGACAGGTGACCCCGTCCCTCGTTCTCGTCATGAAACGTGCGATGCTTCAGAGACGAACCAAAGCGCCAGCTCCCGCTCGGCACTCTCGGCACTGTCAGACCCGTGAATCACGTTTTGTGACATCGTCGCGGCCAAGTCGCCCCGAATCGTGCCCGGTTGCGCGTCGAGCGGGTTCGTCTTCCCAATCATCATGCGTGAGACGGCGATGATGTTCTCACCTTCCCATTCCATCGCGACGACCGGACCTGACGTCAAGAAGTCGACGAGCTCGCCGAAGAACGGCTTCTCCTTATGTTCCGCATAATGCGCTTCTGCGATTTCTACAGACGGTGTAAGCATTTCGAGACGGTTCAACGTGTATCCTTTGTTTTCAAAGCGCGAGATGATTTCCCCAATCAAGCCACGCGCTACGCCGTCAGGCTTCACCATTAAAAATGTCTTTTCCATTCCCCTAATCCCCCTAAATCGATATGTGTACGATGTACTCTATAAGTGTACACGGTCACTCTCGTTATTGAAAGGGGTTACAACGTGCAAATTACCATTTCCGTTTCCCAATATATTCGGCAATCTCGATGAGCGAACGTTTGTCTGACACGTCCGGGAGCGGCTCGAGCCGTTTGATGGCCCGGCGAACGTAACGATCGATCGTCTGTTGGCTCCGTTCAAGCGTCCCGTTTTGCTGTACCTCGCGGACGAGCGCGGCCGTCAAATCAGGGGTCGACGTGCTGTCGACTCGCGACAAGCGCTCGTAAAACCGACCATCTTCGGCCGAATAGAAGAGCGGCAACGTCTTATGGCCGTGCTTCAAATCTTCACCGACCGGTTTCCCGAGCTGAAAGCTCTTCGCTGTGAAGTCGAGTAGGTCGTCCGTCATTTGAAACGCCATGCCGATGTCATACCCGAACAGACGTAACTGCTTGACGACTTCTGGCGACGCGCCCGAGACGATTGCCCCAGCGGCACAACTCGTCTCGATGAGCAGCGCCGTCTTTCTAGCGATTCGGTCCAAATACCGTTTCGGTGACTGCGACCAGTCGTATTGATCTTGGATTTGATTGATTTCGCCGATACAAATCAATTCCATCGTCTCTGCCATGAGTTGCATCACTTCCGGCGAATCGACTTCGGAGACGAGGCGGATCGCCTCGCCGAACAGCGTGTTTCCCGTGTACATGGCGACACATTCATCATACCGTTCCATGACGGTCGGCTTGCCGCGTCTGAGCGTCGCATCGTCGATGACGTCGTCATGGACGAGCGAGGCCATGTGGATGAGCTCGAGACTAGCCGCTACTTTCGTCAATCGAATGTCATTCTGCTGACCGAACGCGGCACTCAAGAGGACGAAAGCCGGACGAATCCGTTTCCCGCCCGCGTCTAACAGTTGCCTCGACGCCGCATCGATGACGGGATGGTCCGTATGCACACGTGTCGACAAAAAGCGATCGATTTGATCGATTTCACGATTCATGTGACGATATAGTCGTTTTAAAGACATCGGTTACCACTTCTTCCCTAAGTGCATCGCACATGCACCACCGGAAAACGGTTTGACCTCGACTTGTTCGAACCCAGCCGTCTCGAACATTCGCTTCAATGTGAGGCGGTCCGGGAACGAGTCGGTCGACTCTTGCAGCCATTTATATTGGTCATAGGAACCGGCGAACAGCTTGCCAAAGAGCGGCATGACCGTACCGAAGTAAAATCGGTACAGCTCGCTGAAGAGCGGCGCCGTCGGTTGGCTCGTCTCGAGGCAGACGACCGTGCCGCCCGGTTTCAAGACGCGATGCATTTCGCTTAGCACCGTCATATAGTCCGGGACGTTACGAAGGCCGAAGCCGATTGTCACAAAATCAAACGAGTCATCGCCAAACGGCAACGCCATCGCGTTTCCGTGAACGAGTTCGATGTTCGGATATTGTTTTACTTTCTCGTGACCGACCGCAAGCATGTTCTCCGAGAAGTCTAACCCTTTGACGACCCCCGTGTTTCCTGCCGCTTCGGCGAGTTGAATCGTCCAGTCAGCCGTCCCACAACAGACGTCGAGACATTTCGCGCCCGGGAACACCTGCATCCGTCGCATCGTCGCTCTGCGCCACCACTTGTGGAGCCGGAAACTGATGATCGAGTTCATCGTATCGTAGCTCGGTGAGATGGATTGAAACACATCATATACTTTTTGCTCTTTTTCTTTCGGTTGCAACACGTAACATCCTTTCCGTTCTAAGCGACAGCATGCGCCAAAAGCGCCGATAGCTGCTCTCGTTGTTCTTTATGCAATGTCGTCGCTCTTTGTTCGATGATTTGTTTTCCGTACGACGTCAAATACGTTTGACCGATCAATTCAGCGAACGTCTTGACGAGGCCAAAGTTGGCTTCCATCCATGTCGATACAGAAATCTCGTCGTCTAAAGCGAGTGTGCATTTAGCCCCGTTGACGAGTTGGACGGTCCGGCCGAAGCGATCACTGAAGTCGGTCGGGAATCGTGCCAATATTTTATAAAATTGAGCCGATGCGAAGTCTCCGGCGAGCACGTTCAACTGGCGCGCCAAAGAACCGTTCGGACAATCCTTCACTTGATCGTGCAACTCGAGTGCCTGCTGGGCAAAATACGTGGCTAGCACGAGCTGTTGTTGTTCGGTTGATTCTTCGTCAATCAATTCGACCATCCAACGAAGTAAAGGCATGTCGACTGCGGGCACAATCTCGTGTCTCGTCAAATACGGATGGGTCATGCGTTGTTCGATTTGACGAGCAAGGTCGGTGACAACGCTTTCGTTTGTCCACTGTTCCATGCTATCCCCCCTCGTCCTCTTCGTTGTCATTCTGACATAGTATAGCACATTTTCGTCACATTCACGCCATGTGAACTCGTAAACGGACACAAAAAAAGCCGCCTTTCGGCGACTTATGTAATGCCTATTATTTGACCGCGTCTTTGAGCGCTTTACCTGCTTTGAAGGCAGGGACTTTGCTCGCAGGGATTTCGATATCTTCTTTCGTACGTGGGTTGCGACCTTTACGGGCAGCACGCTCACGAACTTCAAAAGTACCAAAACCGATCAATTGAATTTTCTCACCGTTTTGGAGTGCTTCAGTGATTGATTCAAATGTAGCTTCAACAACTGTCGTCGCTTCTTTTTTAGAAACTTCGGCTTTTTCAGCAACTGCTTGGATCAATTCAGTCTTGTTCATCACGATTCACCTCCTCTCACAGAGAGTTTACGGAATTAATCATATCGTACAAACGTTGATATGACAACATTTTTTAAGTGAAAAGCCCATATTCACGACGCTTAGTCGATCAGTTGTTTAAAAATTCGACTTCGCCTTGTTCATTAATCGTATAGCCTTGCGAATAAGCTGGGGCGAATGGTGAATCATTGTAGAGCAAATACCGAATATCCTCGCCGACTTCTGGCGTCACATCCGTGTTTTCGAGCTTGGCCGCGATGTCTTGGCGATAGTCGACGAATAGCTGTCCGCTCCCGTCGACGTAGATCGGTAACTCGTTATCGGAGTATGGGCTCGGGATCGTCGGTTCTTCGGCGACGAAGATGAGGTCGTAGTTGAGCGTAAATTGATTTTTACCGACCGATCCGGAAAACGGGAACTTCCCTTCCTTCGCCCGGTACGCGTTAATGTTCGTCTGCAACTGCTGTAGCCGCTCGGTCACCCGTAAATCAATCAGCTTGACCGTCGGTTCGTCCTCGACGTCGACGAGGACGTATAAGAACAGCCCGCCCCCTTCAAAACTGTTCGCCGGCGGGTCTGCCATATACCCTGGGACAAGACGTCCGAATTCGATTGGATACCGTTCCATGAGCGGTGTCTCGGCCGGCTTCGTTTTAATCGGCAACACCCCGGTCGTCTCTTTGAACGAGTCGACGGCCGTTTGGACCGAACGAATCTGTTCTTCGTACGGGACGTTGTCGACACGGTTTGACTGCGGGTACATACACCCGCTCAGAACGGTTACCGCCAACAGACCGACAACTACTAACATTCTTTTCAACGGTTCAACCCCCTGTCGGCCCTGAAGCGACCACGTAAATCATAATGAGCGTTCCAAATAAAAAAATGACGAATGCGACGACGCGCACGAGCGCCCCGAACCAACCAGATAGTTTCGTGTGGCTGACAGCGACCATGAGCGCCGCGATGGCGAACGCCCCGATGCCGGCGAATGAAATCCACATCTTGATGAGTGACGGTGTCACGTTGATCCCCTCGACTTTCTCTCTAATTCTCTCTCCGTACATTAGTGTAGCAAAAAAAAGCAAGGAACTGAACGAAAACGTCAGTCCCTTGCCATTTCATCGCCTTCGAAATGGAACACTTGCTCCATCTCGTGTTTTTGCGGGCGTCGCATCAACTTCTTCACTTCATCGTGCGGGCTCTTGTTCTCGAACAAGACGTTATAGAGCGCCTCCGTGATCGGCATCTCGACGCCGGCCTCACCGGCGAGCGTGTGCGCGGCCTCACAGGCGCGCACCCCTTCGACGACCATACCCATCTGCCCGAGCACGTCTTCGAGTTTTTCCCCGCGTCCGATGGCGTTACCTGCGCGCCAGTTACGACTGTGCTGCGACGTCGCCGTGACGATCAAGTCACCGATGCCGGTCAAGCCGGAGAACGAGGCCGGATTGGCCCCGAGCCTCACACCGAGACGGGCAATCTCGACGATGCCGCGCGTCATGAGCGCCGCTTTCGCGTTATCGCCATAGCCAAGACCGTCCGTCATCCCGGCAGCCAAAGCGATGATGTTTTTGAGCGCACCACCATACTCGGCGCCAATGACGTCCGAATTCAAATAGACACGGAACTGGTCGTTCGTGAGCAACTCTTGAATCTCGTCGGCGACGTCTAAGTCCTCGCACGCAATCGTGATTGTCGTCAATTTGCGGACGGCGACTTCTTCGGCGTGCGTCGGACCTGTCAAGACGCCGATGGCCCGCCGTTTCGACGGGTCAATCTCTTCAGCGATAATCTCAGACAGACGCTTATGCGTCTTCGGTTCAATCCCTTTGGCGGCGTGGACGATGACGGCCGGTTCCGTGAGGAGCGTGTTCAGCTCGCGGGAGACCGGACGAATCGCCGAGCTCGGAACGACGAGAAAAATGATGGACCGTCCGGCAATCGCCTCTTTCAAATCGGTCGTCGCTCGAATCGACTCCGGAAGCGGAGCGTCCTTCAAATAAGTCGAGTTCGTATGTGACGTATTGATCTCGAGGACGTGATCCTCTTCACGGCCGTAGAGCAAGACGTCGTGACCATTATCAGCGAGGACGAGCGATAACGCCGTTCCCCAGCTCCCTGCGCCGATGACAGCTACTTTTGCCATAGGAGGCACCCCCATTACTAGTTTTTCTGACGAGCCACGATGTGGACCGGTGTACCGGTGAAATCAAATGCGCGGCGAATCTGGTTATCTAGATAACGTTTATACGAGAAGTGGAGCAACTCAGGATCGTTGACGAAAAGAACGAACGTCGGCGGCTCGATGGCCACTTGCGTCGCGTAGTTGATCTTGAGTCGTTGCCCTTTGTCCGTCGGTGTCGGGTTCATCGCGACGGCATCGACGATGACATCGTTCAAGACACTCGTCGAGATGCGGCGACGATGTGATTCGGCCACTTCGTTGATGACCGGGAGGAGCGTCTGCAACCGTTTCGATGTGAGCGCCGATAAGAAAACGATCGGTGCATAGTCGAGGAACAAGAATTCTTTACGGATCTTCTCTTCCATTTTCTTCATCGTCTTGTCGTCCTTCTCGACGGCATCCCATTTGTTGACGACGATGACGATCGCTTTCCCTGCCTCGTGGGCGAGTCCGGCGACACGTTTGTCTTGCTCGATGATACCTTCTTCGCCATCGAGGACGACGAGGACGACGTTCGAACGTTCAATCGCCTTTTGGGCACGCATGACACTGTATCGCTCTGTAGATTCGTATACTTTTCCGCGCTTGCGCATCCCGGCCGTATCGATGATGACGTACTCTTGATTGTCGCGTGTGAACGGCGTATCGATCGCGTCGCGTGTCGTACCGGCCACGTCCGAGACGATGACGCGTTCCTCACCGAGGATCGCGTTCGTCAAGCTCGATTTCCCGACGTTCGGACGTCCGATGAGCGAGAAGCGAATGACGTCTTCGTTATATTCGTACTCGTCTTTGTCTGGTGCGAGCT
Source organism: Exiguobacterium sp. AB2 (assembly GCF_000696055.1). Lineage (NCBI taxonomy): Bacteria > Bacillati > Bacillota > Bacilli > Caryophanales > Exiguobacterium > Exiguobacterium sp. AB2. The sequence continues at coordinate 21,596 of NZ_JNAA01000082.1, read as the reverse complement.
CGAACACTTTGTCAAGAAGGTCACCAAGACCGAGACCGTGTGTTCCCGAGATTGGGAACGGGTCGCCAAACCCGAGCGAATAAAACTCATACATGAGGTCGCGCATCTCGAAGTTATCGACTTTGTTCACGGCGAGCACAATCGGTTTGTTCGAACGGAAGAGCAAGTTCGCGACTTCCTCGTCCGCTGCTGTGATGCCTTCGCGTCCGTTCACCATGAAGATGATGACGTCCGCCTCATCGATGGCGAGTTCGGCCTGATGGCGCATTTGAACGAGAATCGGTTCGTCACCGACCTCGATCCCGCCTGTGTCGATTAGATGAAACTTTCGGTTCAACCACTCACCCGTACCGTAAATTCGGTCGCGTGTCACGCCCGGCTTATCATCAACGATCGATACGCGATCTCCGATAATCCGGTTGAAAATCGTGGATTTCCCAATATTCGGGCGGCCGACGATGGCCACTGCTGGAATTCCCATAAAAAACACCTCTCTAACTTTCATTCAATAAATACTCGTTTCTAAATGCAACTGTACTATCATATCACAGCACTATTTCGGTGACCATACAAAAAGAAGCGGGAGCATGACTCCCGCTTGAACGACCGTCTTATTTAGAATCGTCCGAAGACTCTTCGCCCGTTAGTTCCGAGACGGAGAATCCTCCTTGGTCACTGTATTCGTCGAGGAGCGCCTGGTCTTCGTCACGTGACGATTCGGCTGACTCGAGTGCGCGCATCGACAGCGAGATTTTTTTCTCGTCGAGATGGACGTCAAGCACTTTCACTTTCACTTCTTGCCCTTCTGTCAACACTTCAGATGGTGTCGCGATATGTCGATTCGCGATTTGCGAGATGTGAAGCAACCCTTCGACTTGCGGTGCGACTTCAACGAACGCACCGAACGTGACGAGACGTTTCACTTTCCCTTCAATCACGTCACCCGGTTGAATCTGACCTTCAATCGATTCCCACGGGCCTGGTTGCGTCTCCTTGATTGACAATTTGACTTTCTCATTGTCAAGGTCAAGGCCGAGCACTTTCACTTTCACTTTGTCGCCTTCGGTCACGACGTCACTCGGTTTCTCGACACGACTATGCGCCATCTCGGAGATGTGAACGAGACCATCGACGCTACCGATGTCGACGAACGCACCGAAATCAGTGAGACGTTGGACCGTCCCTTCGATGATTTGGCCGACTTCAAGCGACTCGAGCGTCTCCGCTTTCTTCGCGCTCATCTCCGCTTCCGCGACTGCTTTATGCGAGAGAATGACGCGGTTCTTCTCACGGTCGATTTCGACGACTTTGACCGTGATTGGTTTATGCAAGTAAGAAGAGAAGTCCTCGACGAAATGACTTTCGACGAGCGAGGCCGGGATGAAACCACGGATGCCAATATCGACGACAAGACCGCCTTTGACTTTATCCTTGACCATGACTTCAAATACTTCACCTGATTCGTATTTTTCGACGATTTGATCCCAAGCTGCCTCGGCATCCACGTCCTTCTTCGATACGACAACCTCTTCGTCCGTGACTTTCTTCACTTTCACACGGATTTCGTCGTTGACATGGAGTGATTCGTTTAAATCGTCTAAATGCATGCTTGATACTTCGCTGATTGGCAGAATCGCCTCGGTTTTATACCCGATATCGATTAACGCTTGCTTGTCCTCGATTTTGACGACTGTACCGGTCACGATTTGACCTCGATTAATTTCAAAATCAGGCATATCTTTCATTTCTTCGACCATTCCAACACTACCCCCTCACGATGAGTACAAAAAGGAGCGCCCAAAGGCGCTTAACACCTAGTATAAACTTCTTATAATTCCGAAGATTTGTCAAGGTGTTATCAGATTAGTACCTTTCCTAGAGCCAGATTAAACCTGAATTTACCGAACGTTCCGTGAATGCTCGATGTACAGTTCACTGATCCGCTCCATGATTAAGTCCGCCGCTTCCTGCGCACTCGCTTTGTTCGCCTTGAGCGCGGTCAAGTCGAGCGGTTCGCCGATGACGACTTTCAGCTTCGTCCGGAACTTGTATCGGCCGATGATGGCGATCGGCAACACGGCCGCCTCAGAGCGCAAGGCGAAGAAGCCGACACCCGCTTGAGCCGTACCGAGCGTCCCGTCTTTCGAGCGGGTACCTTCCGGGAAGATCGAGATGAGTTCGTTCTCTTTCAACTTTTGCAAAACGACACGAAGGGCTTGACGGTCCCCCTCGCCACGCGAGACCGGAATCTGACCGGCCCGGTTGAGGATATGTTTCAGCACCGGGACACCGAACAGCTCTTTCTTCGCAAAGAAGCGAAGCGGACGCTGTTTCGGAATCGCGATGGCGAGTAAGACCGGGTCCCAGTTCGACTGATGGTTCGAACAGACGAGCACCGAGCCGTCGGCCGGGACGTTGTCACGTCCGATATACTCGACACGGAACATGAGTTTTTGAATCAATGCGACGGCGGCACGGGCGACCCGATACATGCCGAACGGTCCGTTGTTGAGCGGTTTCATCGTTTCACCACCTGCTTCATCAATCGTTCAATCGCTTCGACGACACCGTCGATTGACAGCTCGGTCGTATCGAGATAGTGCGCATCATCGGCCTGACGAAGCGGAGCTACCTCACGCTCGGAGTCACGCTTGTCCCGGAGGGCGATTTCACGTTGCAATTGCTCGAGGTCGCTCGGCAATCCTTTCGATACGTTCTCATCATGGCGGCGGCGGGCCCGTTCTTCGACCGTGGCGGTCATGAACACTTTCAAATCGGCACCCGGTAAGACGTGCGTCCCAATATCGCGACCGTCCATGACGATGCCACCCTCTTTCGCGAGGTCGCGTTGCAAGTCCATCAACGCGTCCCGGACTTCCGGTTGACGGGCGACGAAACTGACGTTGTTCGTCACTTCGCTCGAGCGAATCAGATCGGTCACTTCGGTCGCACCGTCGAAGACGCGTTGCCCAGATTCACTCGGCACGAGGCGAAGGTCCATCTCGGCGATCATCGCGGCAAGTGCTGGCCCGTCCTCTAAACCGACATGCTCGTTCAAGGCGCGATACGTGACGGCCCGATAAATGGCACCTGTATCGATATAGACATAGCCAAGTTTTTTGGCCAACGTTTTGGCAATCGTGCTCTTTCCGGCTCCAGCCGGTCCATCTAATGCAATTTGTAACGGTTTCATCATAAAAATTGGGTATCGGCATTGTCCGACACCCGCCTCCTCTCGGTCATTTGTTCCGAGAACATCATAACAGTTTTTTATCGTGAAGAAAATACAGAGCCGGTCCGTTTTCTCGCCTCAAGCTGGGCGCGGAAACAGTAACGTAAAATCGTCTCTTGATCGCGTGGTGCCAAGTCCTCGAAGCAAAGTGACAACTCTTGCTTGACGGTCTGGGGCTTGATTCGGACGAGCCGACTCTTCACCCGGAACGTCTGCGGTATCCCCCGCTCATCCTCGATACGGAAGACGACGACGAGCGAGTCATCCACTTCGATTGGCGCCCGGTTGGCGACGATGCGCATCCCGCCGGCCGACACGTCGAGTGACGTCGTCTCGAACGTCGGGAAAGCTTGACCGTCGACAGCGAGGACGGTGACGTTAATCATTTCAGGGACGCGTAGGTACTCGCGGCGCTGCACCCGTTTGATTTTCTTCTCGTCCGGCAATTTGAACGCGTAACGAAGCGTCAACTGCGCATCGCTCAATCGCTTCAGGACGACCGTGTCAAACGCAAACAATTGCTCCTCGCCCTTAAAGAAATAAACGCGTAACGCCTCTTCTTCATGAAGGAAGAATGTCTTCAACGTCGCCGTCTCGCTCGGTGACTCGATCCAGACGACACCGTCTTGGATGGCGGCGATTTTTGTCTTCCCCTCGCTTCTCCCCTCGACTTCAATCCGTAACTCTTGACCTACTTTTAACATGAATCCATTCCCCTTTTAGCTATTTAAATTGACGACGATTCGATTGATTGGCGGCCCGGACGAGCAACAGGGCGACCATCCATAGCACGACGATATAGAGCACGGCCGGCACTTTGTTCGTCGGTTCGATGAGCAGAATATAGTCGAACACGCCGTGCATGAGCGTGGCGACGGCGACGGCGAGAAAGAGCCAGAGCCGCTCCCGGGCCGAATGTTTCGCCCGACCGAGGCAAAAGCCCATCGCCACAGCGAACAAGGCGTGGCCGCTAACCGGCAGGACGGCCCGCCAAATCGCGATTTCGAGTGAGTCGTACACCCATAAATATAGAAAATTCTCTAATGTGGCGAAGCCGAGTGAACAGGCGACCGCATAGAGAATCCCGTCGTAGTAATCATCGAAGACTTTATGTATGTATATTGTATAATAAATCATGAACCACTTAAAAAACTCTTCTAACAACGCGGTTGCCACGAACGCTTTCCAAAACGGGCTCGTCAACACGCCTTCTTCTTCGAACGCGTATTGGATGAACATGATCGGGAAAACGAGGACGGCTCCGGCGACGAACGAACGGATCACATAGCCGAGCGGTTCCGCTTCCAATTCATGTCGAAGATAGAAATAGGAAAGAAGGGCGAACCCTGGCGCTACCGCAGACAAGGCGATTGCAATCATGACGCATCTCTCCTCTCTACCGTTAAGCATACACCGAAACGGGAAAAAGAAAAAGCAGAAAACGCCTAGAAATTGGAAGAAACGAACAAAGAAAGTTGGAGGTCCTCTATGAACCATTTACTACTCATCCACACCGGCGGCACGATCGCCATGTCTCAGTCGGGAACTGGGCACGTCTCGCCGAGCGATATCAACCCAATCGATGCGACGCTGCCGAAAGCGACGGATATCGCCCGCATCACGACGAAACACTTCTCGAACATCCCGTCGCCGCACATGACGCCGGCGAAGATGCTCGAGCTCGCCCACTTCATCGCCCAAGAATTGACGCAAGACACGTACGACGGGGTCGTCATCACCCACGGCACGGACACGTTAGAAGAGACGGCTTACTTTCTCCAAATCACGCTCGGTGCCCCGGTGCCAATCGTGTTGACCGGGGCGATGCGCTCATCGAACGAGATCGGCTCGGACGGTGAGTTCAACTTGATCACGGCGCTTCGCGTCGCACGGAGCGAGGCCGCGCGCGGCAAAGGCGTACTCGTCGTCTTCAACGGCGAGATTCATTCGGCGTTCAACGTCACGAAAACACATACCTCGTCGGTCGACACGTTCAAGTCGGTCCACTTCGGGAATGTCGGGATGGTTACGAAAGACCACGTCCTCATCTACAGTCAACCGATGACGCGGCAAGCGAAGATGATTCCTTCGATCTCGAAGCGGGTCGCCGTCTTAAAAGTCGTCGCCGGCATGGAACCCGATTTGCTCGAAGCCGTGCTCGACCTCGGCTATGACGGGCTCGTGCTCGAAGTGCTCGGTCAAGGGAACGTTCCACCGACAATCGTCCCTGCCCTCGAACGGCTCGTCGCCCACATCCCGGTCGTCATCGTCAGCCGTTGTTTTAACGGCATCGTCCAAGACGTATACGGCTATGAGGGCGGCGGCAAACAGTTGAAAGACATGGGAATCATCTTCTCGAACGGATTGAACTCTCAAAAAGCAAGACTCCGTCTGCTCGTCGAACTCGAGGCCGGTTCGTCTCAGCCTGTCATGGAGCACAGTTTCAGCTTCCAGCAGTGAACTTGCCAACATCGTCTTGCTTCCATACAATGAGGGATGAGGTGATTTCATTGAAGAAACAGGCGATCATCGTCGGCGCCGGGCCTTGCGGCTTGTCGGCGGCCATCGAACTAGAACGGATCGGCATCTCGTGCACCGTCATCGAACGGGGCAACATCGTCGATGCGATTTACCATTATCCGACCCATCAGACGTTTTTCTCGTCTGCGAACCTACTCGAGATCGGGGATATCCCGTTCATCTGTAAAGATTTGAAACCGAGACGCCAAGACGCGCTCGTCTATTACCGTGAAGTCGTGAGCCGGATGAATCTCGACGTCAAGCCGTTCGAGACGGTGACATCGATTGACAAAGAAGACGGACGATTCACCGTCACGTCGCATCATGAACGGCACGGGACAACGGTACGGACCGCCGACTATGTCGTCCTCGCGACGGGCTACTACGGCCGCCCCCGGAATCTTGATGTACCGGGCGAGGAGCTACCGCACGTCTCGCATTACTTTAAGGAAGCGCATCCGTATTATCGGCAACGCGTGACCGTCATCGGCGGCAAAAACTCGGCCGTCGACGCCGCCATCGAGCTCGAGAAGGCCGGCGCGCACGTGACGGTGCTCTATCGGGGCGACGGCTACAGCCCTTCGGTCAAACCGTGGGTGCTCCCGGCGTTCGACTCCCTCGTGCGGCACGAAAAAGTTCGTTACGAACTCGAGACCGAAATCGTCCGCATCGAGACGGACCGCGTCGTCTATCGCCAGTACGGGGTCGAAAAGAGCGTCGCGGCCGACCACGTCCTCGCGATGACCGGTTATTTGCCCGACCACGGCCTGTTCGCCGAGTCTGGCGTGACGATTGACGACGAGACGGGTGTCCCGTCGTTTGACGAAGACACGTACGAGACGAACGTCGAAGGCCTCTTCATCGCCGGTGTCGTCGCTGCGGGTAACGATGCCAACAAGATTTTCATCGAGAATGGACGGTTCCACGGAAAAGCCATTGCCGAGACGCTTCGGGAGCGTAACGGTGTGACATCCTAAACGACAAAGAGGGAAGACCTGACGAATCGGGTCTTCCCTCTTTTTCTATGGCTAGATTTAAACCCAGCCGCGGAAACGTGACGCTTCCGCCATCTTACGGACGCCGACCATATAGGCGGCGAGACGCATGTCGACTTTACGGGCCGAAGCCGTATTGTAGACGGTGTTGAATGAGTGGACGAGCACTTTTTCAAGCTTCTCTTCGACTTCTTCCTCCGTCCAATAGTAACCTTGGTTGTTTTGCACCCACTCAAAGTAAGAGACCGTCACACCGCCGCTCGAGGCGAGCACGTCCGGCACGAGCAAGATGCCACGCTCCGTCAAGATGCGGGTCGCTTCGTTCGTCGTCGGTCCGTTCGCAGCCTCGACGACGATCGAGGCTTTAATGTTGTCAGCGTTCGTCTCCGTGATTTGGTTCTCAATCGCAGCAGGCACTAAAATGTCACAGTCGAGTTCGAGCATTTCTTGGTTTGAAATCGTGTTCTTGAAGAGCGTCGAAATCGTCCCGAACGAGTCTCGACGGTCGAGGAGGTACGGGATATCGAGCCCGTTCTCGTCGTGGATGGCACCGTAAGCGTCACTGACGGCGATGACTTTCGCACCGGCGTCATACATGAACTTCGACAAGAAGCTTCCCGCGTTCCCAAACCCTTGAACGACGACGCGCGCCCCTTTCAACTCGATGCCACGACGAAGCGCGGCTTCGCGAATCATGATGGCGACCCCTTTCGCCGTCGCCGTCTCACGACCATGCGATCCGCCGAGGACGAGCGGCTTCCCTGTGATAAATCCTGGTGAGTTGAATTCATCGATTCGGCTGTATTCATCCATCATCCACGCCATGATTTGCGAGTTCGTGAACACGTCCGGTGCCGGGATATCTTTTGTCGGACCGACGATTTGACTGATGGCTCGGACGTAGCCCCGGCTCAGACGTTCGATTTCTCGGAAACTCATTTCACGCGGGTCACAGACGATTCCACCTTTTCCGCCACCGTAAGGAAGGTCGACGATTCCGGCTTTCAAGCTCATCCATACCGACAACGCCTTCACTTCGACTTCCGTCACGCTCGGGTGGAAGCGGATCCCACCTTTCGTCGGACCGACAGCATCGTTGTGCTGGGCCCGGTAGCCCGTGAAGATTTTTGTCGAACCGTCATCCATGCGGACCGGGATGCGGACGGTCAACATCCGGAGCGGTTCTTTCAACAGCTCGTACATCTCTTCCGGGTAGCCGAGCTTGTCGAGTGCCTCGTGAATGACCTCTTGTGTCGATTCTAGGATGTTCTTTCGTTTTTGATGACCTTTTTCTTGATCCGTAATCATGAAGGTTTCCTCCCCTAAGTTGTCAATTCTCCCCCAAGAATCAACCTCGTATTCGATTAAAAGTATAGCCGATACACGACCAATTTGAAAGGGTTTTACAAAAATAATGAAAGCGTTTTCTAAAAGAAAAAGAAGGGTGTCCCCCTCTTATTTTTCTAGCGCTAACGATATGAAACGTTCGAGCAGCTCGCCATATGAGATCCCGACGGCGCGCGCGCTGTCCGGGAACAGGCTAAGCGGCGTCATCCCCGGTAGCGTGTTCGTCTCGAGAATATAGGCGAGGCCGTCTTCTGACACTAAGAAGTCAGACCGCGAATAGCCGGCACAACCGAGCGCCTGATGCGCGAGCACGGCCGAACGTTGCACTTCTTCCGTCAACGCCTCAGGTAGTTCAGCCGGACAGACGTGCACCGAGCCACCTTCTGTATATTTCGACTCGTAGTCGTAAAACTCATTTTTTGGGATAATCTCGATGACCGGTAGCGCTTCTTCGTGACCGAAGTTCCCGATGACCGGCACGGTCAACTCTCTCCCTTTAATGTACTGCTCGACCAACACGGCCGTATCGCACTCGAACGCTTTCGCAATGCCGTCGCGAAGCATCGCCTCGTCCATCGCGATCGTCAATCCGTTCGATGAGCCTTCTTGGGCCGGCTTGACGACACAAGGGAACTCTCCGCCCCACTCGGCCACTTTCGCATCGACGTGGGCCGGGCTCTCGACGAGTACGTCGCGTGCGACGCGGATGCCCGCTGCCGCAAAGATGATTTTCGCCCGTGCTTTGTCCATCGCGAGTGCCGATGCCAAAACACCTGATCCTGTGTAAGGCAAATTCGCCATCTCAAGAAGCGACTGGACACGCCCGTCTTCCCCGTACTTGCCGTGGAGCGCGCTCAACACGACGTCCGCTTCAAGCGTCAACAACTCATGCGCCCGCTCAGGGTGAAAATCGATGGCGACGACGTCATGACCTCGTTCTTTCAGCGCCTCGATCATGCCTTTTCCGCTCGTGAGCGAGACTTCACGCTCTCCTGATACTCCTCCATATAACACAGCGACTTTCATCTTATCTCTCCTTCGACTTTCAACTGAAAAATTCAAGTTTTATCATACCACGCATGACGAAAAAACAATAGAAACAGAACGGTGAAAAAGCCGTACTCACGCGAACGTATCGTACAGCTCTTTCACCGCTTGAACGGATTGAATTGTCTTCCCATACTCGAGCATCATATACGGGCTCACGGTCGTCGTCTTGCCGTACTCGGACAAGATGGCGGCGAGACGCTCCTCGACTTGCGGGTTCAACACTTCTGCGAAATGCAAATAGTAGTGCCCGTCATAATGATAGAGCGCGCCGCCATGGTCCGTCGCATGCATATGCGGGTATAGGCTGACCGACGCGTCAATCACGTCTTCGATGTCCTCGAACTGATAGATCAAGTGATGAATCACATCGATCGTCAAACGGATCTCGACTTGTTCTTGGTCCGCCTCGGGCTCGAGCGTGCCGACTTTTTGCACGTCGATGACGATCCCGTCGCGGGGAAACATCGTCACGTTCAAATCGACGGCACCTTGCGGGGTGAACCCGTATTCGGCTTCCGCCGTCTCGAGCAACTCGCGCCAAAGCTCTTGTCCGGTCTCCCCGACAATCGTGTCAATCGCAATGCCACGAAGCGATAACTCGTTTGCCGTCAAGTAGACCCGCAAATGTTCTTTTGTTTGTTTTTCAAATCTCAAACGAAAACCTCCAAACACTAGTCGTTGCTACATATTTATAAGCTACTCTCGTTTGGCCGAACTGTCAAATAGTTGAAAGCCACTCCGTCCACGCTTCAGGCGAATTGCCTAAAAATGAGCTTCCGAACCGATCCGCGTGCTGGCTGACGGCGTATCCGCCGACACCGATGACGAGGCTCGTATGCTCCGCACGGACGTACGCAATCGCCTCCTCAAGGCCGTTCAAATGCTCGGTCAACGTACACGAGAAAATCAGGCATTTTGCGTCGATATCGTGTAACGCCGTGCCCAAATCCTCTTTCGGGATGCCTGCACCGAGGAAAATGACGTCATAGCCATGCTGACGCAAAAAGAGCGTCACGAACAGGAGGCCAATCTCATGCATCTCGTCAGGAGCGCACACGCAGACGATTCGCGGCAAGAACGGGTTCATCGGTATCTGGAGCGACAACGTTGACAGCCTCGAGCGGAGAAACGCCGTCGCAAAATGTTCATGGGCGATGGTGATCGTGCCGTTCTCCCAACGCGTCCCGATATCCATCAGCAACGGGCCGATAATATCTGTCGTCACTTTCTCAAAACTGAACGTGTTGAAGGCCCGGTTAATCAAATCGTGGGCTTGTCGCTCATCAAACGTCAGTAGCGCCTCCATCAGCCCGTCCTTTAACTCTTCGTCGTAAAGACGGTCCGGCTTCGGTTCGGGTGCTTTATGCAGCTGTTGAATCGCTTGGGAGACGGTCAATCCTTCGCGTTGCTTCTCGACGACCCATTTGATTTTTTCGACATCTTGTTCTGAATACAGACGGTGCCCCGATTCGGTCCGGCTTGGGACGATGAACTGATAACGTCGCTCCCACGCCCGAATCGTCGTCGGGTTCACTCCGGTGAGTGATGCGACAGTCTTTATGGAGTATTTTGGCATCACAGCCCCACCTTTCCTACTAGTCTTCTCTTTCAGTATAGACCGCCCGTCGGCAATTCGCCTGTTTTATTGTGCAATTTCATAAGAAATTGGTGAACCACTTCCAAACTTTCACGGAAAGGAATTGTCTTACAGTCAAATCCATAAAAAAATACGGCCGTTCAGCCGTATTATCAAAAGAAGATTGCATGACGTCCTATATATAAAAATGCCAATATAATAGCAAACATGGAAAGGGTCAGCATCATGGCAAGAGGCCGCTTCAGCCAATTGTCATTCAGTTTTTCTTTACGCTCGTGTTCTTGTCGTGCCGATCGAGACGGCAACGTATCCACCACTTTTTCACGGAGTGAATCCGCCTGGTTCCGATGTCGCAACGCACATCCTCCTTTACCTTTTTTATCATTTTACTATGATATCAATCAAAGGAAAAGATACGGCTCAACCGATGTTTCCAATCTGTCACATTTTTAGACACAACTTGCTCGTTTTCCGGGAAAGCGATGGGGCCGCAGACGTCACAGCACGGCTCTTGGTCAATCGGTTGCTCAGAGAAGTAACGGAGTAAATAATCGCGCCGACACGTCTTGATGAGCGCATAGTCAATCATTTGACCGAGTTGACGATACCGGTCGCGTTTCCTCTCCTTTACCCAATCCACCGCGCCGGCAAGCGTCCGTTCTGAGAGCATCTGTTTCAAGAGTCCGAATACCGGGTCTTCCTCGTTCATCCGGAGCAGGCGCGGCAAGTGAGATAGACTCGTCCCGTTCTCGCGTTCGAAATAGGCGACCCGGATGTCTTTTTCTTTCGGATACTGCTGGTCAATCAAAAACTGTTGAATCCGCTCATCTCCGTCTGCGTACAACAATACCGCGAACGCAGCTTCCCCGTCGCGGCCGGCCCGACCAATCTCTTGCATATACGCCTCGAGCGTCGCCGGCAGCTGGAAGTGAATCACGCTTCGGACGTTGTCTTTATTGACGCCCATCCCGAACGCGCTCGTACACACCATGACAGCGACCTCGTTCCGTAAAAACTGGGACTGGACGAGCCGGCGATCCTCGGTCGACATGCCGCCATGATAAAACAAGGCGTCGTCGAGCGAGAGGGCGAGCGATTCCGCCTCACGCCGTGTCGCCGTGTAGACGACGGCCGGTTTCGGCACGTCGCGCACGAGTTCGATTAGACGCGGCAGCTTCTGTTCGCCGAGGAGACGTTCGACGATGAGCCGAATCTCCGGACGGTTCGCCGAATGGACGAATTGGGCCGGATTGAACAGCGCCAACTTCTCGATGATGTCCTTCTTCACAGCCTCAGGCGCCGTCGCCGTGACGGCCATGCACTGTGGGCTGCCGAGCTGTTTACGGAGCTCGCCGAGTCGTGCGTATTCCGGTCTGAACTCATGCCCCCACTGCGAGATGCAGTGCGCCTCGTCGATGACGAGCATCTGAATCGGGGTGCGCGCGAGCGCCCTCGTCACGTGTGGCACGGCGAGCTGTTCCGGAGAGAGATATAAGAAACGGTATCGCTTCAAGTGGTTCAAAATCGCTTGCTTCTCTTCGAGCGTCTCCATCGAAGTCAGCCGCGCCACGCCACGTTCCCCACGCTCACGGATATGAAGCATCTGGTCCTCGATCAATGACAAGAGCGGCGAGACGATAATCGTCAAGCCGTCGTTCTTAATATAGGACGGTAGCTGGAACGTCAACGACTTGCCGGCCCCCGTCGGCATGATGGCGAGCACGTCTTGCCCGTCTGCGACTGCTTCGATGACGTCACGCTGCCCTTCTCGGAACGCCTCATAGCCGAACACCCGCTTCAATGTTTTTTCATACAAACGTCTCACCTCGTTTCAACCTCGCGAACACGAGTCGGATTTGATAATAGCTGATCGTCTCGATTTGGTCGAACACCGGCTTGAGCGCCCAGCTGTCCGGTTCCCGCATTTGCTCGACCATGACGATCTGTTCTGTCGGCACGAACTGGTCGAGCGGGAACGCCTCGAGATACATCGCCATCTCGACGACGTGATCTTCAATCGTCGACGTGCGCAAGCGCCGAATCGATTGGACTTGATTGAACGTCCGACCGCCGGCGAACAGTTCGTATGATTCCCGGGCCGACAGCGTCATCCGTTCCGTAGTGAGACCGGACGTGAACCCTCTCAGTTTCGCGTCTTCCGGCAAGTGGTGCAACAGCGCGCTCCACCCTGCCAAAAAATAGAGCCGTGCCGTCCGGGCATCGACGTCGAGGAGTGAAGCGATTTGTTCATACGTATATCCGGTCTCGAACGCGCCGGTGAATCGATAGACGACCGCCGTCGCATACGGGTCACCGACTTCATCGAGAGCCGTCTCGAGCTCTTCATGAAACGCTTGGATGAGCGGGCGCCAATCCCGCTCTGTCCGGACGACTTGCTTCACCCAGCGCTCGGCGTGCCGGTCGGCTTGGACAGGGTAAAACGTGCGCTTATGTTCGAGCGACATGAACGTTTGGATGAACAGACTGAGCCGTTTCCACGTCATCGTCGCATAGTCTCGCTGTTCCCCACCGAGACGTTCGAACAAATCACGGACGGCTTCTGGAGAAGCAAGCATAGCGCCGGCTTCCGTCAAGCTGAAGCTCGAGCGGTTGAGCCAGCCTCGTTTCTCGAACGAGGCGAGCAGTTTCTCGTAATCGTACTTCGTGTAAGGGAACAGCCCAAAGATCGGTTCGAGGTCATAAAAGAATGCATCTTGTAACGTCGTCGCCGAACGTTTACCGTTCAACACATGAAACAGACTGCGCTCACTTCGCTCTCCTTTCAATCGGTCAATCGCGAGGAGCAACACCCCGTCAGCCAAGTGCACCATCGGCCCACCTCCTTCTCAATCATTATCCTTCCAAAACGATGTTCGTTTCCTCATTGAAATAATCGGGTATGTAGACTACAATTACTCATAGTCAGTAGTAAGTCGATTTCCATGGAGAGAGACGAAACGTATGGAGGGTTAAGAATGGCAAAATTTACAATTGTTGATAAAGATACATGCATCGCGTGTGGAGCTTGCGGAGCCGCCGCCCCGGACATCTTTGACTATGATGACGAAGGCCTCGCCTTCAACTTGATGGATGACAACACGGGTACGATCGAAGTCCCAGACGAGTTGTACGAAGACTTGATGGACGCGTTCGAAGGTTGTCCGACCGATTCAATCAAAGTCGCCGATGAATCATTCGACGGAGACGCACTCAAATACGAATAAGCGGAGAGAGACATGTGTGTCCAAGACATACATGTCTCTCTTTTCTTTTTATCGGGCCGCTTTACGGAACCCGGCCGCCTCCGCTTCTCGTTCGCTGCAAAACAGTACTTCCGGCACCGTCCGCTCATAGCTGGCGCCGCCCGGGACGTGGTAAATCTTCTCGCCGTCCCGGTTGATGTTGCCTTTGATGTCACAGTCGTCTGTCTCTTGAGTCGGCTTGGCCGGTTCGGTCGCCTCGTGGTCAAAGCCGTTGCCGGTGACGTAATCCTCGAGACTCCAAATGCCGAGCAACTGTCGGCGCGCGGCCCGCTCGACGTCCCGGAACGCATCGACGTGTTGCGTGTTCGGCGCATAGACGTAAGCGACGCGGGCAAGGCCCCGACGCAACAGTTCCTCGTTTACCATCACCCCGTCATACCAGACGTAGGCGAGCGTACGCTGATACCGGTCGTAGCGCCCGACGTCATATTCGAGCGTGACGGTGTCGCCTTCAGGGAGCCAGCGCGTCACGAACGCTTTCGCCTCTTCCCCAAACGGTTGGACCGGGAGCGTCGGATGGCTCGTCTCCGGCGTGTCGACGAGCAAGAGCCGAATCGATTCCGTCGCCCCGTTCTCGAATTCGACTTTAAGCGTATCGCCGTCGACGACGCGGTCGAGCGTGACCGACTCGGTCTTCCCGACCGGGCGCCTCACTTGTTGCGTCACGTCAGCGCTCGGATAGTCGCCTTCGAGCTCGATCAGTGACTCCGGCGGGTCGATCTGCGGACCGAACCAATCATCGGCCGTGCACCCGGAAAGGATGAAAGTCAGCACGAGGACGAGCGTCCAGTACCACCATGTTTTCAATTGTCTCACCTCTTTATGAGTATAACAAAAAAGGTTGTTTGACGCTTCCGTCAAACAACCTTTCCTAAAGAGGACAGATGTCCTTTTTTTCGTCATCGTTTCCCTTTAATATACGGGATACCGACAGACTTTGGTGCATCGGCACGACCGACGACACCGGCAAGGGCAAGGATCGTGAGCGCGTAAGGCGCGATCAAGAGCAACACTTGCGGGACGTTGTTGATGACCGGCAAGTTGCTGCCGATAATCGAGAGCGCTTGGGCGAATCCGAAGAAGAGACCGGCGCCGAGCGCACCGAGCGGATTCCACTTCCCGAAGATCATCGCGGCGATGGCGAGGAACCCTTGTCCGACGATCGTCGTCGCACTGAAGTTCGTCGTGACCGTGACGGCGTAGACCGCACCAGCTAAGCCACCGAACGCACCTGAGAGCATGACGCCCATGAAGCGCATCTTTGTGACATTGATTCCCATCGTATCCGCCGCCATCGGGTGTTCCCCGACCGAGCGAAGACGCAGGCCAAACGGCGTCTTGAAGATGACGAACCAGACGACGAACGCGAGCGCGATGGCGATGAACGACGTGTATTGGACGTTGATGAAGAACATGCGAAGAACCGGAATATCCGACAAGATCGGCACATTCTCTTTCGCGATCCGGTACTGGATGAAGTCGGTCTGTCCTTTATTGTAAAGGACACGGACGACGAAGATCGCAAGTCCGACCGCGAGCATGTTGATCGCGACACCGAGGACGGTCTGGTCGGCCCGCCAAAGGATGGCCGGGACTGCCAAGAAGAGCGAGAACAGCGCCCCGATGACCATGGCGACCAAGAGCGAGATCCACGGGCTCATGCCGCCAAGACCCATATTCGTCAGCGTCAGCGTCGTGATGATTCCCATCGCTGCCCCGATGACCATAATTCCTTCGAGCGCGATGTTGACGACACCCGACCGTTCACTGAAGATGCCACCGAGAGCGGCGATGATGAGTGGAGTCGCATAGGCGAGTGCAACCGGTACGACGATATAGAGGACTTCTAAGAAGCTCATTTTTTCTCCACTCCTTTCTTACGATTTCCTTTAAGTTTCTCAATGACATAGTTCAGTGCGTAACCAGACGCCACGAAGATGACGATGGCGGCGATGATGACTTTGACGAGCTCAGACGGGATGTTCGCCCCGAGCTGCATCGCGAGTCCACCGATGTTGAGGCCGGCGAACAACAAAGCCGCCAAGACGACACCGACTGCCGTGTTCGCACCGAGAAGCGCGACCGAGATCCCGTCGAATCCGACGCCAGTGAACGACGCGCTGAGCGTCATGCCGTTGAACGTCCCGAGCCCTTCCATCGCACCGGCGAGGCCGGCGAACATACCCGAGATGACGAACGACAAGACGATGTTGCGATTGACGCTCATCCCCGCATATTGCGAGGCGTGCTTGTTGAACCCGACGGCACGAAGCTCGTACCCGAGCGTCGTCCGTTGCAAGATGTAGTAATAGACGACCGCGGCAAGGACGGCGATGAGAATTCCCCAGTGCAAACGCGAGAACGTCGTCAATTCCTGAAGGAGCGGTGACGAGAGGGATGCCGATTCTCGAATCGATTCCGTCCGTTCATTCGTCACGCCGATGACGCTCCGTAAAATCGCGTTCGTCGTATAGAGCGCGATGTAGTTCATCATGATCGACGTGATGACCTCGTGGACGTGGAACTTCGCCTTGAGGAAACCTGGCACGAACGCCCAGGCGGCCGCAGCGAACATCGCGGCGAGCAAGGCGAGTGGCAAGTGGAGGAACATCGGCAAATCGAAGTTGATTCCGACGTACACCGCCGCCACCCAGCCGATCAACACTTGGCCCTCGACCCCGATGTTGAAGAGGCCGGTTCGGAACGCGAACGCCACGGCAAGACCAGAGAAGATGAGCGGTGCCGCAGCACGGAGCGTCTCCCCGATCGCGTACGGGCTGCCGAGCATCCCGTTAAAGAGCGACGTGAATCCACGCACTGGGTCATAGCCGCCGATGAGCATGACGATTGCGCCGACGAATAGCCCCATCAAGATGGACAGTAGCGGGATGAGCAGTCGATTGAGTCCTAGCTTGTTCATACTGTTTCTTCCCCTCTCTTACCGCCGGCCATCAAGAAGCCGAGCTCTTGCTCTGTCGTTTCTTTCGGGTCGCGAATCCCGACGATCTTTCCTTCGTACAAGACGGCGATTCGGTCCGATACGTGTAGAATTTCTTCAAGTTCGAACGAAATGAGGAGCACGGCGCGCCCTTTCTCCCGTTCTTTGACGAGCTGTTCGTGAATGAACTCGATGGCTCCGACGTCGAGACCGCGCGTCGGTTGCGCCGCGATCAGCAGGTCCGGAGACCGGTCGACTTCACGGGCGATAATCGCTTTTTGTTGGTTACCGCCAGAAAGCGCACGAGCCGGCACGTCGACTGATGGAGTTCGGACGTCAAACTTCTCAATTAACGCTTTCGCCTTCTCGGCGACGGCTTTATAGTTCATCATGCCGCGTTTTGAGAAGGGTTCTTTGTAATACGTTTGCAAGACCATGTTGTCTCGAATCGAATAGTCGAGCACGAGACCATGCTTATGTCGGTCTTGTGGGATATGGCCCACGCCCGATTCCGTCACTTTACGTGGGGTGAAACCGGTCACGTCATTCCCGTTCAAGAAAATCTTGCCGCCCTCAGGCTTTTTCAATCCTGAGATGGCTTCAATCAATTCCGTCTGACCATTGCCATCGATTCCAGCAATTCCAAGAATCTCACCTGAGCGAATCTGTAAATCCAAGCCTTCGACGACTTCAATGCCTCGACTGTCTTTGACGAAGAGCTTTTGAATGTCGAGGACGACTTGCTGTGGATCTGCCTTGGAATATTCCGCATCAAAGTTTACTTCACGCCCGACCATCATCTCCGCAAGGCGATCCTCGTTGACAGTCTCGTCGATATCGACCGTCCCGATGTAACGTCCACGTCGGATGACCGTACAGCGATCCGCCACTTGCATGATCTCTTTTAGCTTGTGGGTAATCAAAATGATTGATTTTCCTTCTTCGATGAGACGCTTCATGATTTGAATAAGTTCTTGAATCTCTTGAGGCGTCAATACGGCCGTCGGCTCATCAAAAATTAAAATTTCGGCGCCACGATAGAGCGTCTTTAAAATTTCCACACGCTGTTGCATCCCGACTGAGATGTCTTCGATTTTTGCATCCGGGTCGATTCGAAGCCCGTACTGCTCCGAGATGTCCATTACTTTTTTACGCGCCGTCGCTCGGTCGACCGTCAACCCGCTCTTCGGTTCAGAACCGAGGATGATATTTTCTGTGACCGTAAACTTCTCGACGAGCATGAAGTGTTGGTGCACCATGCCGATGCCGAGATCGTTGGCGATGTTCGGGTTCTCAATGTTCACCTTTTCTCCGCGTACGCGAATCTCTCCGCCTTCAGGCTGATAGAGACCGAATAAGACGTTCATGAGCGTCGATTTCCCGGCGCCATTCTCTCCGAGCAACGCATGAATCTCGCCTTTACGAAGTTGAAGGGTGATATTGTCGTTGGCTACGAACGTACCGAACTCTTTGCGAATATTGAGCATTTCAATAACATATTCCAAGAAAGTCCACTCCTAACTTTAAGGAAAGGGGAACCACATGGGTCCCCCCCAACTCAATGATTTATTCTACTGTTTTCATGAACTCTTCGAACTCAGCGTCTGTCGCAGGTGCAGTAAGTTCGCCGTCAATTAACTGTTGGCGATACTCGTCTACTTGCGAGAGGATGTCAGCCGGAACGTTCTTATCAGATGTTTCAGCAATTCCAACACCGTCATCTTTCAAACCGAACTCGATGATTTCTCCACCTGGGAAGTTCCCTTCCATCGTCTGTTTCGACACTTCATACGTCGCCGTATCTACACGTTTAACCATTGAAGTAAGCGTAACGTCTTCTGGGAGGCCTTCTTCGTATTGGTCACGGTCAACCCCGATTACCCATACTTCTTCGCCGTTCTTCTTACGGTTCTTCGCTTCTGTGAATACCCCTACACCCGTACCACCAGCTGCATGATAGATGATGTCAGAACCTGCGCCATACATACCTGATGCGATCGCTGTTCCTTTTTCAGCCGAGTTGAAGTCTTCCGCGTATTTCACGTCGATTGTCGCGTCTGGGTTGACGGCCATGACGCCCGCTTTAAATCCGTTTTCGAACTTCTTGATCAAGTCAGACTCGACACCACCGATGAAACCGACTTTGTCCGTTTCAGTCATGAGACCCGCGATGACACCGACAAGGAATGATCCTTCTTGCTCTTTGAACGTGATTGACGCGACGTTCGGTGCATCAACGACCATGTCGACGATTGCGAAGTTGTTGTCTGAGAATTGACCAGCGACCGTTTGGATGTCTTCAGCCATCAAGAAGCCGATTCCGTAGATCAAGTCGAAGTTGTCACGTGCCAATTGTTGCAAGTTTGGCTGATAGTCTGCTTGTTTAGAAGATTGAAGGTATTTGAATCCTTCGTTTTCCGTCAAGTTGTTGGCTTCACCGAACTTCGTGAGACCTTCCCAAGCTGATTGGTTGAACGACTTGTCATCTACGCCGCCCGTATCCGTTACCATCGCTACTTTGAAGTCGCCAGCTTCGCTGCCGCCGCCTTCTCCGTTTGAAGCGCCTTCATTGTCGTCCCCGCCGCCACATGCTGCGAGTACTGTCGAGAGCGTAAGACCTGCTGCTAAAGCTGAGAGAATCGTTTTTTTCTTGTTCATCATCGTCGTGTTTCCCCTTTCGGTTCATAACAATTTAGGTTGTCATGTTGTCAGTAGTCATTACACCGGTATAAGAAAGCGCTTTCACGCCATTCCCCAAAAATAACCTCTCCGAATGTCAAATACGTGTTTTAGACGCGTTTGCGGACGACGTGGAAGTCAAAGCGGTCCGCTCGGAAAAAGTTTGCCGAATCGAGCAACGGTAGGTCGCTTTCATCGTAATGCAATTGCTTTAAAGCGAGTAACGGTTGGTCCGTTTGAAGTTGTGTCGAGATTTCCGTGCTCACACTCGGTTCGATGTGCGTAATCGCGTACGCGACCCGACGTCCTACCTCTTGTTCCAGCGCGTCAAACAACGACTTCCCTTCTGTCAATGCTTCAGGATTAGAAACGAGATGTGCGGGGATTTTGTCCACGCAGTATACGACCGGTGTCTCGTCTGCATAGCGAATCCGGACAATCCGATAAATCGGAGAATTCGGTTCGACTTTTAAACGCTCGGCTTCTCTCTCTGTCGCTAACACCTTTTCGGCCACCAATACTTTCGTTCCCGGTGTCATTTGGGCACGCGTGATCATGTCCGTTACGCTGAACAGCTCTTCAATCCCCGATGTGAACGGAGGTTTAGAACTAATGAACGTCCCGACGCCATGTTTACGCACGACAAATTTCTCGTCTTCGAGAATCCGAAGCGCTTCTCGGAGCGTCGCACGACTAACCCCTAGCTGCTTCGATAACTCGAACTCTGAAGGAAGTTTTTCCCCCTCACGATAGACACCCTCATCGATATCTTGCTTGATTTTCTCAATCACGCGGAGATAGAGCAAGCGATGATCGAGCTTGATCGACATGGGCCTCACCACCTTTACCTATTGTTACCAGTGCTCAGACATCTGACGTATGAATGCCCTTGCCAATATTAAGTATAGGGATTCCAGAAAGAGAACGCAATACTTTTTGTTCGGAATCAAGGAAATATTTTGACGTGAAGGAATTCAGTGCGTCCTGTAGTCTATATTACCTGTTCCTTCAGCCTTTGCAAAGTTTTTGTAAAATGAAAACGGTATTAAAAAATGAAAGCGGTTCAATCGTTTCAGTAGTATGTCGGATTAGGTATTATAGACCAGATGTGCTATATCATTCCCGCTCATTGCGCGTTTCTTATGAATTCGGTACCCATTTCAATTATACCGATAAATAAATAAAAACGAACGATTAGATTATATTAAATCCAATCGTTCGTTTTTTAATTTTACCCTTCCGACTCATTGACGAGTACTTTCCGTGGTTTCGATCCTTCTGACGGACCGACATACCCCGCTTGTTCTAGCGAATCGATCAATCGTGCAGCTCGATTATAGCCGATTCGGAACCTCCGTTGAATCATCGACGTCGAGGCCGTCTCTTGCGTCATAATGAACTGGACGACTTCCCCGAACAACGAATCGTCCGAATCGATCGTCGTCACTTCTTCTTCTTTCGGCATCATCGCCTCGACGTACTGGGCGCGTTGCTGGGCGATGACGTGGTTGACGACTGTCTCGACCTCTTGGTCCGATACAAAGGCACCTTGGACACGAATCGGTTTGTTCATCCCGTTGGCGAGCATGAGCATGTCTCCACGCCCAAGCAACTTCTCGGCCCCGCCTCCGTCGAGAATCGTTCGTGAATCCGTCTGTGATGAGACGGCAAACGCGATCCTTGACGGAATGTTCGCCTTGATGACGCCTGTGATGACGTCTACGGACGGCCGTTGTGTCGCGAGCACCATATGAATGCCTGCGGCCCGCGCCATCTGTGCAAGGCGCATAATGGCGTCCTCGACATCATTCGACGCGACCATCATCAGGTCGGCGAGCTCATCGACAATGACGACGATGAACGGCAGTCGCTTCGCATCTTCATCCTCGGACTTGTCGACGAGTTCGTTATATCCCTCGATGTTTCGTACACCGTAACGACTAAACAGCTCGTAACGTCGTTCCATCTCGGCAAC
>NZ_JNAA01000081.1:0-32384 GCF_000696055.1 Exiguobacterium sp. AB2 | reverse complement strand
CGAATGGCAACCTCTCGCTCATGTTGTTTACGAGTCTCATATGCCTCGAGGATGCGAGCATGTTTTGATGCAAAAAGTTGAGCTTCAATGGCACGTTCCTCAGCAGTCGGATTGGAACCTATATTTGTTTTGTCCCAACGGGGTTCTAAGACCTCATCAGAAGAGTAAAAGAGATACCAGGAGATAGAGATTAAAATGAGGATTAATAGGACAATGAAAGCCGAATATCGTTTAGATTTATTACGTTTTAACACGCGTGATGGCATAGCTATGCTCCTTTCAAGTACTATTTAGAGTTACAGTTATCTGTTTATGATCAGCTCTTTTAGCACCAACTTTGATTGAAAACAACGAATGTCTGCTGTTCGTATATAGTTTACAACATATACTCTTTCAACAATCATCTGTTTACCATAAAGGTAAACTTTTCTTTTTTAGTATTTTAAAGGCTCATCACCATAACTCGTGGTTGCTATTTTAACGACCGATTTCTAGATACAACCTTAAAAAGAACCGTTCAAGGTTTCGATAGCCATAACCACGGCGTTTGATGAGCTTGATTTTGTTGTTCGTTCCTTCCATCTTTCCATTCGATAGACTGGACACGATTGTTCGACGCATCGCTTCCTCTCGGTTCTGGATCGATTTCGCGATCTTCGCCAGAGGCCCGCAAGGATGGAACTGGTAACGATCCAACCAATCGGTCAGTCGACGTTTCGCCTGTCCATGGCACGTGGCCTTCAGCACATATCGGATATGTTGAAGTCCTTGATAGAGGTCCCGGATGAACGGATCTTCCCGAAGGCAAGAATCGGCGACCTCCCGGTCTTCGGGGGACAGCGTCTCCAGACGACAGGCGAGAGCACGGTCAATCACACGGACATGATGGTGACGTTTCGCCTCGTTCAAAAAACGACGCCGGCGGCGAAGGGCGTCCGTGAAGAACTGGATGAGATGGAAACGATCCAGCACATGTTTCGCATCCGGGAAGACATGTGCGACGGCCTTCGCCATCGCCGGTGCAAAGTCACTGACGACAGAACGGACATCTCCGGCTATGCCTTGGAGTGCAGCCGTGATGGCCGTGACGTCCCTTCCCGGGACAATGGACAGGAGCCGACCACTCTCGGCATCGAGGGCGATTGTCGCATAGTGATGTCCTTTTCGTGTGGCGAACTCGTCGATGAGGACGTCTGTCGTATGCTTCTCTGTCTCTACTGAGGCGTACCGATAAAACCATCGTTCCACCGTCGTGTAAGGTAATCCGTATTCACGCGCTACATCTGAGATCGTCCTACCGTGGCAACGTTCTGCGATGCCTTTCCGGAACACCTCGGTGGAGGTGCGGACGAGCCCGAGACCGTAGTCATACACGAACGTCAAATCACAAGAGAAGCATCTTTGACGTGGGACATCCAGCTCAATCCAGAGTATACCGACGTTCCATGCGTGACCGTGTCGGAAGCGACGTCGCCTTTTCGAATGCAGGACTGTCTTTCTCTGGCAAAGCGGGCAAGGGATGTCGTGTCGATCCGGGATGACCGGGAAAACGTTCGGTTCTTCGTCTGAAGACATCTGGATCTGAAAAAGGTCTGGAAGTGGAAGAAGTAATTTGATAAACTGTTGGGACAAAGCGAAAACTCCAATCGTGGTTTGTCTAGGCAACAATTACGATACCGGGGTTTTCGCTTTTTTTCTATGTTCAATTCAAATCCGATGGATTTTATGCGTCAACCACACCTTATGGTGATGAGCCATTTTAAAGAACTTTTTTACCGGTTAATCAAACTAATAAAAAAAAGAATGAAAGCAGTAAACTGTACCCTGAGTAGTAGACACTAAAAAAGTCTACTACTCAGGGTTTTTGTGTACACTGGACTAAATCATATTGGGAGTGAATTCGAGTGTCGAAGAAGATGTTTACGTCAAAAGAAATAGATGCGCTAGCCGCAAATCCTTACGTTAAATCTGTGAGCCCGAAAGGGATCACGTATACAGATGAGTTCAAGGAACTCTTTATAGCACAGACGTTGGAAGGGAAGTTCCCTGTGGAAATCTTCCGGGGATGTGGATTCGATGTGGAGGTACTCGGTGAACGGCGTATGAGTTCTTGTAAAAATCGCTGGACACGGGCTTACCGAAAAGATGGGGTAATGGGGCTACGCGATACACGATCAAGTAATTCAGGAAGGTGGAGAGATAGAGAACTGTCTACAGAAGAACGGTACGCGAAGCTCGAGGCCGAAAACAAGCTGTTGAAAGCAGAGGTCGAACTATTAAAGGAGATCCGCCTGGCGGAAGGGAGAGGAAAGCTGGACTAAGCACATCGCAAAAATATGAGCTGATTCAAGGTGTCATCATCAAGCACAAAATGAAGGGGATGGTCAGCCATCTCTGTCAGGTGGCCGGGGTGTCACGTCAGGGATACCACGCCTATTTCTCGGAACGGAGGAGACAGATCAGACAGGAGCGCGAATCGAGAGACATGGCTCTTCGTGACTTCGTTCTGAAGGCGTTCCACTTCAAGAAGCGCAAGAAGGGTGCTAGGCAGATCGAGATGGTGCTGTCTGGTCATTTCGGTGTGACGATGAACCTGAAGTGCATCCGACGTATCATGCGGAAATACAACATCGTGTGTCCAATCCGTAAGGCGAAACCATACAAACGGCTCATTAAGGCGACCGCCGAGCACCGGGTGGTGCCGAACCACCTCAAACGCGAGTTCAAACAGGGCACGCCCTATAAGGTGCTTCTCACCGATATCACCTACATATTTTACGGGAACGGTAAGCGGGCCTATCTTTCGACCATCGTGGATGGTTCGACCAATGAGGTATTGGCGCATCAACTCTCTGAGAACATCAATCTCGACATTGTATTGGACACGTTGAAGCGTTTACGGAAGAACCGGAGGATTCGCTTGGACAAGGACGCATTCATCCATTCAGATCAAGGAGGGCACTACACGAGCCCGACCTACCAGAAAGAGGTGAAGCGTATGAAGCTAGGTCAATCCATGTCCCGACGGGGCAACTGTTGGGATAACGCTGTCCAGGAATCATTCTTTGGGCATTTCAAGGATATCGTCGAGTTAAAGGCCTGTACCACGTTCGATTCACTACAGCGTGAAATCCGAAAAGCCATTAACTATTACAACCATCATCGTTATCAATGGAACATGAAAAAGATGACTCCCGTACAGTACAGGAATCATCTCCTTGAAGCAGCATAAGTTTTTTTATTAATGTCCTTTACATGGGGTACAGATTACAGAACCGCTCTCATCTTTTTTATTAGTAATTATTTTTGTTTCATCATCAAAACATTCCGAATCATCTCGTACTCTTTCCGTTCGTTTGAAGAGAGCAATTCGAGGTACTCGTCAATCATCGTAGAAATAATCGCATCTGCCGAATCCGCTTTGCCCATCGTCACTAACGCTGACAATTTGTTTTTTGTAAGGTTTGATACACGAACAGTGCTTGACCCCATATTGACGGTGTTCTTAGCTGACCGTTTGTTTGAGGTTTCTTTCTGAGCAATAGCTTTCGATTCCACTGTTTTGTCTTCAGACACTTCAGCTTTATATGTTTGTTGCGGGGCCGCTGCCCCCTTACGGTCCAGCAACCGCTTTTTCGCTGGTTTTTGAATCAAATCTGACATATTGTTCACCCCTGTTCCACGTAATTCATTTCTGCTTCGAGACGCTGCAGGAACTCCTCTGCGACTTTTGCATATGTCTCCATTACACGTTTGTCGTGCATATCCTCTTCGACAATCCCGGTAATGTCATAGCGCTTCAAACGCTCCATGTTCTTGATCACGCCTTCAAAAAGATTGTGCGAACCGAATACATTCTTGGCATTTTCAAGGGTTGCCATATCGACTGCCGCACCATTTTTAAGAAGAACCGGCAGGATTCCAAGAATATCAAAATCAGCATCATAGTCATCCAGCAACGTCTGCAGATACTGTGTGAATACCTCGGCGCCCTGTAAGCTTCTTTCCTGTGTCTGAAGTACGACGACAACGAAATCAGAGGCATAGAGAGCTGAATCTGTATAGATGGAGATAGTAGGAGGGACGTCCACAAAAATGAAATCGAACTCGCTCTTTAAAGGTTCGAGAAGAGTAGAAAGGTACGTCACACGGTCAACTTCTTTTTCAAACTTTTTCTCAAGAAACTTCGGGTACTGCGCGAAATCACTGAATGAAGGTAGTAGGAACAGATTGTCCGTAACTTCTGTGACGATACTGCTTAAATCGCCTTCCTGCATTGCGGCCATCAATGTTTTTTCGAAGGTTATGTAATCATCTTCCCGTGCAGCCTTTGTCTTCAAGAACAGGGTAGTCGCATTCGCCTGCGGATCCTGGTCACAGAGCAGCACACGATAGCCTTTTTTGGCCAATGCGTAAGCGAGCATCGTGCTATTCGTTGTCTTTCCAGTGCCGCCTTTAAAGTTTCCGAACGTCACAACAATCGCTTCCTGCTGTGAGAGATCAAGCTGATTGGTCATTTTAGTGCCTCCTTTTTTATTTGTTAACTTCAACGTATCAAATTTTTCTCTATTTGTATACATGTATACAAAAAAAGAAAACCGCCATTACAGGCGGTTATGAATTCAGTTCGTAATTAATGACTTTCCCGGCTCGGAAATACTGACAAAACCACCGCTATTTTCGATAGCTTCAACCATATTCTTTGCAATAAGTTCAACCACAGGTACGGAGACAGAATTTCCGAATTGTCTGTATGCCTGTGTATCAGAGACAGGAATCACGAACTCTTCAGGGAATCCTTGAAGTTTGGCGCATTCTCTCGGCGTCAGTTTTCTCGGGTTTTTATCCGGACCCTGATCAATCAGGATCTCACTTCCGTCTTTATAGTATCTGGCACTGATTGTATTTGTGTATGGATCATTTTCATTGAAGAGTGAGAATCCGAAACCGTTCCCTTTCTCTTTATGCTCTTTTTTTCTTCTCAGATGGCCTTCATATAAGCGGTCGGAAATTGTATATTTTTCATCTACCTGCTCTTCTAAGATATCACCGACCCGAGTCGGGACAAGAGTCGGCACCGGAAATTCAAAATGAGCGAAGGGAGCTGTCTCATTATTAAATCCCACGATATAAATCCTTTCCCTGTTTTGTGGAACACCGAAGTCCGCAGCCCGGAGAACATCATAGTAAACGGTATAATTTAATTCTTCTCTCAGAACCTGCAAAATCGTCTCCAAAGTCCGGCCTTTATCATGGCCTCTTAGCTGCTTCACGTTTTCCAAAAGAAAGGCTTGGGGGCGTTTTTCTTTTAAAATTTTTGCGATTTCAAAGAACAATGTGCCTCTCGTGTCCTCAAAACCTTTTTTCAATCCCGCCTGTGAGAAAGGTTGGCAGGGGAATCCTGCAAGAAGAATATGATGGTCCGGTACTTCTTCGGGATTTACCAGAGAGATATCTCCTGCCGGCTCCTCACCGTAGTTTAACTTATAGGTCTTTGCTGCGAATTTATCCCACTCGGATGCAAATACTGACTCACCGCCATGCTTTTGAAAGCCCAGACGGATACCGCCGATGCCGGCAAAAAGATCAATAATTTTAAACTTACCTTCTCCTTTGAACTTTAGAGGTGGATCTTCTGGAAATGCAAGGATAGCCTTACATTCCAGAGTCGACGGCTCGGTTTCACCGTTTTCCCAGCGTCTGAGTGTACGGTCACCATTTCGACCCAATCCAAGCGCATCAGCAAACTCCTTCTGTGTTAATCCTAGTCGGATTCTTTTTTCTTTAATTTCTATAGTTTTCATTTTGTGACTCCTTAAGGTCTATTTGTCCTCTTAATGTCACAAATTATACAGAACATAAGTTTGCATTGTCTACTGTTTTTCATAAAAAGGTCAATGTTTGTTTGGAAATTTTTCTTTGCTTTAAGTTTTAGTTCACTTACACTTTGTACATAAGCAAGGAGGAGAGTCTATGAAAGAAAAATATTTTATTATCGAACCTCTGACAAAACCGGTAAAAGGCTATTACCTTGAAGGTGATACTTGGAATGGATGGGAACAGCCGCGTTTCGAGAGAAGTACGATGCTAGAAATTATTGAAAAATTTAAAAAGGCTGGATATCGGGCATGGGAAGATGAAAAAGACGGCTGTTTTGTGATTGTCGATGATCCGGATACTCCGGTATTTACGATTTTCAAACCGCTCACAAGCAAAATCAAAAACAAGTCCGTGAACCTGTACAAGAGTACAGGTTCATGGACTTGGGAACCTTATAATATTTGATTATATTCTTATTCCGGTTTTTCGGTTTACAGAGATACGACAGGGACAAAAACGAGTTGAAGAGTGCTCGTTTTTGTCCCTGTTTATTTAAATCTAATCTTTTTTGTCTGTATCTTCAATCCCTATTTTAATTTTTACTTCTATCTCCAAACTTTGTGTCATTAAAGAAACTTGTTAATGAAATACCTAATCCGTCGCAAAATTTCTGAATGGTACTTACTTTGGGATGTTTAGTCCTGCCATTCATCAATTCTGAAATCGTTGCCTGATTCAATCCACCCTTTTGAATGACTTGATGGATAGTCATATTATGTTCCGATGCGAGCTCCTTCATTCGCTCGATGATTGCCTCGTTCAATTCCACTTGCTCACCCCACGATCAAAGTACTCTCTTCATCACTTATTCTTTACGAACTCTTCTATTCCTCTACCCTACCACAATCTCTTGAAATCAAAATACTTGTCATTATTTTCTATACTCAAAGCGTTATTTTTTTACAGTTGTGCTACAAAACCAAAAATATTGAGTTACTGTGGCCTATAAACCCTCATCTAGAGCGGATTCGACAAGAATCGTCAATTGTAAAACTTCTGACATATCAGAAAACTGATGATTTTTAGGCTTATCCCTGTTATATTGGAACCAACAAAAGGAAACATCTGTTTGGTCGCCGCTCTGGTTTACAGAAAGGGGAAGGCTTATGTATCGATTCGGGGAGTGGTTGAAGGAGAACCGCCGGCTCTCGGGCTGGTCACAGGTCGAACTATCCGAGAAGACATTCGGGGAGATCTCACAGCCCGCCATCAGCCAATATGAACAGAACCGCTCAGTACCGTCAATCGCAGACATCGATCATCTGGCCCGCGCGTTCGGGCACACACTCGCGACTGTCCCGTGGGACGCTATCGACTTCGGATACGGGGCGAAACGTTCCGTCACCAAGCTCGAGCGACGCCGGTTCGACCTGAAAGAACTGCCGCAGGCCGACTCGGTCCGAACCTTCGACGGGAAGACGTATGAGCTACATGGTTTCATCGGCATCGAGAAGGCGAGCGGCGAGGCGGTCCAGCTGACGCAACTCTATTACCGGATCCGGACGGTCGTCTGTGACGCCCATGTGCTCGCTAAACGAAAGAACCCGGATGACGAGCTCATCCACGTCAAGAAACGGAAAAGAGTCCACCATTAACCGACATCGACGCAGCAGCACATCCTTAAGGATGGTCTAATCCAATCACATACCGGCGTGTCCCTCACCAGTGACCGGGTAGGCGGGATTTACGCACAGATGGTTCGGCGAGAGTCGCCTAAAACTCGCCACAAGGTCACCGCATCGTTCAGGGTCATCGAAAAACCCTGTACAGCTCCTTCGATTAAACGAGGAGCGGAGTTCGTGGGGGAACAGCTAGAAACCCACCGCATCGAATCCGACTGTCCTTAATGATGTGCTGCTGCACATCACGAGATCAAGGGAAGGAAGTGTGTACTGTGGCATCAAAAGAACAGAAACAGAACCGTAGCTTCGCCGAGAAACTTTTACGCATCCGTGGGAAGGACTATGAGGAGTGGCTCGACGAACAGCATCAGCAGGTCATCCAGGACAACCAGGAACTCATTTTGGAGGCGCTCGAGGCGAAGCTCAACTTCAAGTCGCCGGCGCACCAGGACTAAGGAGGAGAACGACATGGGACTCAATGAGACAGGGCTCAGCTTGCTTCAGTTCTTCCAGGGACTCGCCGTCATCGCCGCGGCCATCGCCTTCGCGATCGGGGGCTTCTACTTCATCTTCGGCGGGGACCGGGGCCGCTCGAAGGCCGTTGGCTGGCTCGTCGGGGGCGCCGTCGGCCTGATCATCGTCATGGGCGCGTTCACGCTCGCCGAGATGGTCGACCAGAACATCAAATTCTAATGCACACGCACGCAGCGTTCCAATCGGAAGGCTTTTTTTGTTGCTTGAAACGAGAGGAGGAATGAGATGCTGTTTGTACGATTCACCGACGTGCCGGACACTCGGATCCAGAACTATGAACGGCTCCCCTTCGCCGAGGCGGTCGTCGCGACACATGACCTGCACCAAGCACTCAGCAAGGAAGGGACGAGCTGTTCCGGTGACTTCCGGCTCTTCGACCAGAAAGATGAGCTGCTATATCGCGGGACGTTCACGTTCGGGACCGAAGGGACCTATCCGAACCTGTACCATCAGGTGAAGGACCGGGTACAACGGATCCGGACGAAGAAAGAGGATAACGCGAAGAAGATGTGGCTCCTC
Source organism: Exiguobacterium sp. AB2 (assembly GCF_000696055.1). NCBI lineage: Bacteria > Bacillati > Bacillota > Bacilli > Caryophanales > Exiguobacterium > Exiguobacterium sp. AB2. The sequence continues at coordinate 23,829 of NZ_JNAA01000081.1, read as the reverse complement.
GATGAAATCGAGTCCGAGACCCCGGACGACTATAAGCGCCAGTCCGTTAAACCAATCACAACTGTCTCGTCGACCTATCAGTCACGCCTGACCCGACTGCAGCGCCGCCTCATCTACGGTGCGGCCACGGCCGGGATTCTCTTCACCTCACTTTTCACTGCCGCGCATTGGTTCATCGATAAAGAGGCACATGCGGAACAGGTGACCGGTGGAGAAGAAACCTGGTTAGACGCCTACGAACAGGCGCTCCAAGGTGAGGAGTCCTCGCTCATCGCTTTACTGGAACAGAAAAACCGGTCCGAGGAAGAGGATATTCTACTGGTCGATCTCTATCTGGCAGAAGGCGCAGACCAGAAAGCGCTCGAGCTCACGGATGATCCCATCCTGATCGCGACGAAGCTGGGCGGGCTCGACCTATCCGGTAAAGAGAAGTTGGAACGGCTCCAAGACTTCCAAACGTCACATCCGACCGATGAGGGTGCGTTCGATATCGCCGCACTGGAACAGGACCATGAGACCGTGGCCAAGACGGAAAATGTGGAATGGACCGCTCCCCGCGTCTCTGCGAAAGTGACTGCCTATCTTTCCCTAGGGGACATCCAGTCCGCAAATGAGTGGGCGTCCAAGACGAGCAACCCTGCCGTACAAGAGAAAATCGACGAGTACCAAAGCATCACGACCACGATCGACGGACTGAACGAGAAACTGAAGAAAACTTCTAGCAAAGACACTTCGGCCCGTGAGAAGATTCAAGCCGCTATCGCTGCAGAAGAAGTTAACCTAGAAACGATTCTTTATTCAGATTAAGGTAGGTGAAATAATTGAGAACTCCGTCTCTATCACCCCGATTTCGGATACGTCTGATATTCCCCGCCCTGTTCTGCCTGTTGGTGTTGCCGGTCGGGATTTTTTATCTGCTGAACGGTGTCTACAACATCATTCGACACATCATGACCCCGATAGTAAAAGAAGGGCTATTGGCCGGAGCGACGATTCCGACGCTCTCACCCGCCTTGTTCTTGGAGGTGAGTCTTCCCTCTTCGATCGTCTTGCTCGGGCTGATCGCGTTCAGTCTGTTCATCGGATTGGTCATGTTCGGCAAGGTATGGCTGAACTTCCGGGACCTGCGGAAGAATCAGAAAGGGAGCGCCCGCTTCACCTCATTCGATGAATTGAAGCAACAGTATCGTCGCGTCCCGGACCGGAAGAAACGGTATGAAGGATTAGGCGGTGTCCCCGTTGGACGGGTCAAGAACGAGCTGTTCATCGATGACTCTCCTGTCAATAACCTTGTCATCGGGACGACCCGGTCGGGGAAAGGCGAGACGTTCGTCTTCTCGACGATCGACCTGTACAGTCGAGCCAGTGATCAGGCGAGTCTGATCATCAATGACCCGAAAGGTGAGCTCTTCGCCGCCTCGAAGGAGACACTCGAGCAACGCGGCTATCAGGTCGAGGTGTTGAACCTGATGAACCCGCTCCAATCGATGTCATACAACCTGCTGCAACTGACGATCGACGCATTCCTTGAGGAGAACTATTCGCTCGCCCAACAGTATGCGCGCTCGGTCGCCTTCATGTTGTACCATGACCCGAAGGCACGGGACCCGTTCTGGGCCAACTCGTCGATCGACCTGTGTACGGCGCTCATCCTAGGCCTCTGCGAGGAGGCGAAGGACACGCCGGAGAAGATCAACATGTACAACGTCGCGCTCATGCTCTCGGACCTCGGTTCACGGACGGTGGTCACGCGGCAAGGACAGGAAATCTCCGCGCTTGACGAGTTCTTTCAGCGGTTCCCGGAAAACCACCCGGCCCGGCTCCAGTTCGCGACGCTCCACTTCTCCGGTGGCCAGACGCGGGCAAGTATCCTGGCCAACACGAACGCGAAGCTCGGCATCTTCACGTTGAACGGGACCGGGAAGCTGACGTCGATGAACTCGCTCGACATGCGACGCATCGGATTCAACCGCTGGATCAGCGGACGGAGTGAGCCTTTGACACGGCTCACGTTCAAGTTCCCCGACGGGACGCCCCATGCGCTCACGACCGATGACGATGGCAGCTTCATCGTATACCATACGTCACCACTCCAAATTGGGGACGTCGTTCATATCTCAACCGACTCAAGCACTGCGATGATCCAGCTGGAAGCGCATGACCAGGAGAGTGGACGGTTCCACTACGCAATCGACGGGTCGATACAGATCCGTGAGGTGATGCACCAGATGCGTCCCGTGGCGGTGTTCCTCATCGTCCCGGACTATGACCCGACATTCAACGTCATCGCGTCGCTCTACATCAAACAGGTGTACACGGCGCTCGCCAGGGTCGCCTCGCAGACGAAACAAGGCAAATGCGAGCGTCAAGTCGTCTTTCTTCTCGATGAGTTCGGCAACATGCCACCGATCGAGGGCATGGCCAACATCATCACGGTCTGCCTCGGCCGGAACATGCGCTTCAATCTCGTCATCCAGGCCTACTCTCAACTCGAGAACCTATACGGCGAGGATTGGAAGACAATCGACGGCAACTGCGGAAACACGCACTATCTGTTGACCGCGGACGAATCGACCGCCGAACTGATCTCGAAGAAGCTCGGTGAGGCGACCATCGTCACGAAATCGCGTTCCGGTCAAACGTTCTCGCTCAAGAAATCGAAAACGGAGAACGTGGACGGCCGCCGGCTCATGACGGCGACCGAGGTCATGGGGCTGAAGGAAGGTGAGATGCTGATTATCCGTGTCATCAAGCGTCAGGACACGAAGAAGCGACGCATCCAGTCGTATCCGATCTTCCTGAGCGGCAAGACGGCGATGAAGTACCGCTACGAATACCTGGCGGACGACTTCGACACGGACCGCTCCCTGCATGACATCGACATCCCTTGTCGTCACGCCGGTCTCGACTTCGAACAGATCCGTATCCGTTTCGCGCAGAAAGAAGACGAGACGGAAGCGAACACGCCATCGAATCAGGAAGAAAAGCCACTGACGGTACGGGACGTGTTGCAGGACAGCATCCTCCGCTCGATGTTCGAAGGACATGACATCGGTGGGATGCCCCTCCCCGAGTTCGAGACGAACCTGAACCTAGGAGTTTACGACGTCACCGACAGCCAGAAGAGCTTTTTGAGCACGATGATCGCGAAACGACTCGATAAACTGAAGCAAGGCACACCGTAGAGAGGAGGCCGAATTCATGGCCGAGAGTGCGAGAGAGAAGCGAATCCAGAACGAATTGCGCGTCGTCGCGAGGATCATCGAGACGCAGCGCGTCCGCCTCGAACGGGGCGACGTGCTCAATATCCAGACGACCGATGGCTTTCTGACCGTCTATCAGGACGACACCTCAGACACCCCAAAAACTGTTACACTAATAGATAAGTTCGACTTCCGCGTCAATTTAAAAATCGCGGATCTATTAAAGGGGAAAATTGTCTGACGGAGGGGTAAACGTTATGAGGAAAATCTTGATTGGTGTCCTACTCGGAAGTTCGTTACTTTTAGCATCGTGTGGTGCCGAAAGTTCGAATTATCTTTCTACGACTTCTGTCGAAGAAATTGCAGATATTAAAACTGAGCAAGAAAGTGCATACGTTCTTGTAGACAGCGACAGTCAAGGTAATGAAGGGGCTTACGTTGATACTGTGCGAGAAGTCGCCACGGAAAAAAAGAAAGACGTTCTCTTATTCAATCCGTTTCAGCCTAATGGGGAAGATCTTGAAGAACGTTCTACTCAAGAACATCCTGAACTTAAAGGTGGCAGATTGTATGAGATGATTGATGGTGAAATCAGTCGTGAATTAAATGTATCTGCTCTTACAGAAGATGAATTAAAGGATCAAGTTACTAACTTCATTAAATAGCCTCTGAATGGAGGGATTCTATGGGTGATAACGAAGTCGTAAATAAGCTACAAGAGTTCACTGATATCCTTAGTCTCAGTACACTGGTACTGGATGCCCTCCGCTCAATGGGTTGGATTTTAATACGTGGCTTAGCAGCATTGATTGATGGACTTGAAAAAGTGACTGACAGCATATTACTAACTAAAACATTTTTTAATAACTCTCAAGTGGTTGAATTCGTTTCTACGATTCAACCTTTTTTGTACGTTCTTTTAGCTGCTAGCTTCCTATTCACGGGTTACCTCATCATTTTTCAAAAGAAATTTGATCGGGAAGGATTTTTAATCAATCTGTTTATCACGTTGCTCATTCTCGGACTATTATCTCCAACGATGACGCAAGTAAGTGAATTCAGTGATACCGCGATTGATTTCACAACTCAAAACTCTGGCGAAAACTCTTCCGGTGAATCGATATCAAATCAGATTTTACGAGAAAACATTCATGATTTGATTGAATATGACCGAAACGATTTTTCCGGTTTGGAAGGTAAGGCTTTGAACTCTCTGCCTCAAAGTCATTTACGAAATATCGATATCAACGAGGTATTCGATAGTAATGAATTTCGCTTGGGAAGTACTGGCGAACAAATCTCTCAGTCCAAACTAACCTGGAATGGTGAAACGATGGGAACCTCGAAACTCGACCAAGGTGGCGTTGAGTGGAACAACCAATATTACTACCGCTATCAGCCGAACTGGTTGACCATCTTCGTGACACTCGGAATCATGGGCTTCACGCTGTTCTCGATCGCTTATAAACTGGCGCGCCTCTCGTTCGAGCTCGCCTTTAACTATGTTTTGGCGATTCTCGTCGCACCTGCCGACCTGCACAGTGGTCAAAAGACGAAGAAGGTCATCCAGAGCATTTTGAACACGTTCCTCGTGATCATCCTGATCTTCGTCTCCATCAAGCTATACACGATTGGGACCGCCTATCTCGCGGAGACGTTGGACGGGTTCGCCTATCTGATCGCCCTCATCGCCTTCTCGGTCGCCTTGATTGACGGGCCGAACATGGTCGAGCGGCTGTTCGGAATCGATGCCGGGCTCAAACGGGGCTGGGGTGTCGCGCTCGGCGCCTATGCCGCTGGGAAAGGCATGACCTCGGCCGGTGCCCACGCGGTCTCGAAGGTCGCGCGTGCCGCGCATGGCGCACCAAAGATGCCGTCGCTCCATGAGGCCGCGACGACACGGATGGATTCAAACTCCGTTCCTCAGAACGGTTCACCGCTTAGTGCGGCGAACCAAGCTCCACAGAGAGCGGACTCCGAGAGTCAAACCGATTCAGATGGGTTCGGTCAGGCGAATCAAACCGCCAGACGCACGCAGACCGACAAAGAGAGACCGACAATTCCGAAGAACGATGCGCAACCAAACAACGGTCAAGAATCCGAGATTGAAGTGCACGGTTCCCAACACGTGAACGAAGCGTCGGGCCGCACGTCTCCAGAATCAATCCATGCGACGAATCCGGAATCAAATATCGAACGTGGACCCGACCATCTAACCACGTCATCGGAGACACCAAGACCGGAATCGATTCACGATCATTCAAGCTCTGGTCATTCTCCAGTCCCGGTTTCGTCGACTCTCGAATCGGTCACCGGGTCCACCGATACTACATCCGGACCAGACCATCGTCAAAACGAATCGACGTCACCGACACCTCATGAGGCCCAACATTCAAACGATTCATCCTCGTCATCTGCGACGGACTCGAGTGATACCGCAACAGAGAAACGCCAAGGACGCGCCCGACGGACCATCCATCAGGACACCGTACTCGATGTCGAGACCGAGGTCATCGAACAGGTGCGTGAGACCCAGACGCACCGTCATAGTCAGAATCATGAAGAAACGCGACGGATCTATCCGACCTCGCCGCCTAAACCTGACAACATCAAGAAGAAGGAGTGATGACCCATGCGCAAATACCGAATCCCGAACGAGGTCACGACCGAGCTCAAGATCAACAAGATGCTCTATCTGCACGATTTCCTGTTCCTCGTCGGGCTCATCGTGCTTCGGCTCGTGACGCTCCCGTTCATCCCGCCCGTGCTGCACATCCCGTTCACGGTCTTCCTCGTCGTCTTCGGGCTGTTCATGGTACTGCGGCCGGCGACCAATCCGAAGAAGCGGATGGTCCACGCGCTCTATTACGCGCTCATCAAACGCAAAGACACCTATCTCGCGCTCGACGCGCAGACGAAAGGACGTGAGTGAGATGGCGTTCATCGAAGACACGCTACAGGGACCGAGACCTACGGTCACTTGGCTCGACGAACAGGACGTGGTCGAGAAACGGAAGGTCAAAGACAAGGTCGTCGTCAAACCGACGGTAGCCGAACTGATGCCGATTGTCGACATCACCGAGAATGATGCATTCGAGATGCGGGATGGGACTTATCTCGACATGGTCCAGCTCACCTCGAAGGACATCTATTCGTTGAACGAGGAGGAAAAAGACCATGACGTGTTCTCACTTGCCTATCTCCTGCAGGCGTACACGCACCCGCTCAAGGTCGTGCCACTGAACACGCCACTCAGTCTCGAGCGGCAGAAAATCAGCATCGAACGACAGATTCGACAAAATCAGATACCGTCCTACCTGCCTTTCTTGTTGAAGAAGAAACAGGAGCTTGAATACCTCGAGGAGCATCGCACCAATCGCGATTATCTCCTCTTTTTTTATGCCGACGACGAGCGGACGCTACGCGAACGGAAGACACACCTCTATAAACTGCTCCGCCGCTCGAACCCGATGCGCGAGCTGACGCTCGACCAGAAGGTCCATGTGCTCTATCAGCTGAACAACCCGAACACGAAACCGCAACTAGACGCCTGAAGAAAGGAGTGACGCACATGTGGCAGCGCCTGCGTGACAAAATGTCCAAACAACAGGACCCGGAGATCGTCAAAATCGAGAAAGGCTATAACCCCGACGTCATTGCCAAGATCCAGCCGCAAGGTGGCATCCGATTCGACGCCAACTTCGTCCGGCTCGGGGACGGCTATCTGTCCTGTCTCCATGTCTATAAATATCAGTCGCTCGTCTATGACTACTGGCTCGAACCGATTTTGAACATGCCGGGCGTTTTGACGACGCTCGACATCGGGACGGCCGACAAGCGTGAGATCATCCAGACTATCAACAAGTCGATGGCCGAACAGAACACGCGCTTCGAGAACGCAAAGGACAACATCGACCGCATCGACGCCCGGGAGACGTATAAGGAACTGAACGAACTCTATGAACAGATCACCCAGGGCGAGACGATGAAATATCTGCATCTGCGTCTCTATGTGAAAGCGAAGACGCTCGACGCGCTCGAGGTGAAAGTACAGGAAGTGATGGAAGAGCTCGAGGCCCGGAATTTCCGCTCGACGATCTTCCTGAACGAACAGGAATGGGAGTGGCAAAGCCTGTTCACGAGCTATGACCAGCAACAAAAGCTCCCGAACCGGCGCCGTGGGAAAGAAATCCCGTCCCTCTCCATCGCCGGCGGTTATCCGTTCCATTTCACGTCACTCCAGGACGCGACCGGGACGTATTACGGGACGACCGACACGAACGGAAGCGTCATCTTCGACCTATTCCATAAGGACAAACAGCGCAAATTCTACAATGCGCTCATGATCGGCAAGATGGGGTCCGGGAAGTCGACGCTCCTCAAGAAGACGGTTCTCGACCAAGCGATCAAGGGCAACAAGATCCGCATCCTCGATGTCACGGGCGAGTTCTCCGACCTAGTGCGGCAGCTCGGCGGGAAAGAGATCGCGCTCGACGGGGCGGCCGGTCTCATCAATCCGCTCCATGTCTATAAGACCGTGACGAATAACGACGGCAGCGCCAACGAGGCGCTCTCGTTCATGCAACATCTGTCGAAGATGGCCGTGTTCTATCACTACATCAACCCGGCGGCGACACAGGAAGAAACGAACGAGTTCGAGATCCTGCTCCGGGACTTGTACGTCCGGCACGGGCTCTGGGACGAACAGGGCGAACTGCCGATCACGACGCATCCGGCGAGCCGGTACCCGACGTTCTCCGACTTCTTAAAACTCGTGCGGTGTGAGCTCTACACGGACGACACACGCACCTCGATCAAGGAGGCGATCAGTCCGAACCGGGTACGGCGTCTCGAGAACATCGAGCTCGCCGTCACGAACCTCGTCCACAACTATGGCAACATCTTCGACGGACACTCTTCCATTGACCGGTTCGACGAGGAGCTCATCGTGTCGTTCCCGATCCGGAACCTGACGAGCCTGCGCGACGAGGTATTCCAAGCGCAGGTGTTCTCTTTGATGAACATGCTGTGGGACGGGATGATTGCCAACGGCTCAAGTCAACTGAAGGCCTATAACCAGGGCGTGCTCCGAACCGAGGAGGCATGCAAGTACCTCATCGTCATCGATGAGGCGCACCACTTGATCAATACGCGTGACATCGCACAGCCGGCCATCCTGTATCTACAACGCTGCATGCGCGAGGCGCGCAAGTATTTCGGCGGCATCTTCTTCGTGTCGCATCTGATCACCGACTTCGTGCCGGCCGGATCGAAGTCCGAGAACGCAGAGAACGTCAAGTCGCTCTTCCAGCTCACACAATACAAGATCATTGGTGAACAGGACGCGGAGAGCATCCCGATCATCCAGACGGTGTTCGACGGGCAGCTCTCGAACTCCGAGATGCGGATCATCCCCTCGCTCGAGACGGGGCGTGTCGTCCTCAGCATCTCGGGCGTGCAGAACCTCATCTTTGACGTCGACGTCGCGCCCGAGGAGCTCGCCCTGTTCGGTGGAGGTGCCTGATGTGGGCGGCCGCGAAACGGACGGCCCGCTTCGCCGTCACAGCGAAATGGCAGCTCGTGACGCTCAAGTGGCGACTCATCCTGCTCGGCATCGCGGCACTCGTCTTGTTCCTTGTCATCCTCGTCGTCGGCATCCTCGACACGCTCACAGGTGTCCAGAACGAACTACCGACCGACGTCACGTTCGACACGGCGGGCGGTCTTCAAGTGAGCGACCAGGTGCTCCAATATCGAGCCTTGGTCGAATCGGAACTGTCGAAGCACGGACTGGCCGAACAAACGAACCTCGTACTCGCGCTCATGATGCAGGAGAGTGGCGGACGCGGGAACGACCCGATGCAGGCGAGCGAATCGAAGTGTGGACGCATTGGATGCATCACCTCCCCCGAGGAGAGCATCGTCTACGGCGTCGAACATTTCGCCTCCGTCTTCGAACGGGCGAACCGTGACGTGCAGCTCACGCTACAGAGTTACAACTTCGGCGGCGGCTTTATTGACTATGTGCAACAGAACGGAGGACGGTACTCGAAAGAGCTCGCCATCTCGTTCTCCCAAATGATGTACCAACGCGTGAAACACACCGGTATCTATCGTTGTCATCGCCCGAGCGCGGTCCAGCACGGCGCCTGTTACGGGGACATCGAATACGTCGACGCGGTGTTGAAATACCTCGCGCCGGTCGCCGTCGCCGATGGGATTATCACGAAAGAACTGTTGTCGGGATTACGTTCCCCGCTCGCCATCCCGCTCAACGTGACATCGCGTTTCGGGTGGCGCGTCGTCTTCGGACAACGGGACAACCACACCGGTATCGACTTCAGTTGCACCCCGTCCGACACGATCCACGCGGTCAAGAGCGGCACCGTCATCTATAGCGGGAACCGCGGACCGTACGGCAATCTCGTCCAGGTCCAGCACGACAATTACATTACGGCGTATGCGCACCTGAGTCGTCTTGGCGTCCAAACGGGTCAACAGATCGACGCTGGGCAAGCGCTCGGGTACTGCGGCACGACCGGCCGTTCGAGCGGGAACCATCTGCACTTCGAGATCAAGACGGCTGAATGGTCCGGTCATATCGATCCCGCCCCGGTCTTCGGATTATAAGTCATGCATGTATGAAAAGGAGGAGGAAGAATGAACTTCACCGCACGTCACCTCGCGTATCTGTTCGGGGTACTGCTCCTGATTTCGATCGCAGCGAACGTCTTTTTCTATCAACAAGCGACGGCTGTCACGAGTACTTCAGACACGAGCGAGACGAAAAATGAGAGCGTCACTCCCTCTGAATCGGCAACCTCCGAAAATACGCCGTCAGACACTGCACCAGTCGTCGCTTCGACGGAGACGGAACGAATGGAAGAGTTGGTGACACGCGCGACGCGCTTCATCGAGTATGCCTTTACCATCACGAAGGACAGTTACACGACCCAGAAACGACAGGCGAAAGGTGTCATGTCCGAGGAACTCGCGGCCACGCTCTTCGCCGCTGACGGCAGTGACGTCGGCACGTTCGAGACGATCGTCCGCGACATCGAGGTGTTCCCTTCTGTCTCCGGAGAAGATTGCCTCGTGCGATTCGAACAAGACCTGTTGATCACCGAGACGGGTTATGAAGAGACGACGCAAGAACTGTTGGCCCTGACGTTCGAGTCCATCAACGGACGTTTGGTCGTCACAGAGATGGAAGACCTGACACCGGAAGGAGGAATCTAGATGCGACGACAAACGCGGCGACGTCTCACCCAGAACGTCTCCCGGTTCTACCTCGGACTCGGCGTATTCTTTGTCATCGGCTTCCTCTTCTTCGGTACCTCGTCGTTTTTCTTTGCTGAAGAGGCACCAGTCAATGAGACGCCAATCAACGAGGCAATCCGTCTCTCGAACGGGGAAATTGTGACGCTCCATGCCTGGAGTTATGACACGGAAAAGCGGACGATGCGCATCCGACTCTCGCTCGATGACGCACCGGGTAACACAAACAATCATGTCTTCCGCTATGTCTATAAGGTACGTCCGGATTCCGAGAAGGAAGTCACGTTGCTGTACGAACGGAACGACCAATACGTGCTCGAATTGAAGGACGTGCCGAACGACTTCGACCAACTCGCCGTCCGAATCTACGGATTGGATGAGTCACAATCAATCGACGCACTCACACCCGAGGAAAGGGAGAACAGTCTTTTGACATCCCTCTATGCCGACCGTCGGACCATCGAACAGGCGAGTCACAATTCATCTGACGAGACAACTTTCACGAGACTATTCGTCGAGGACGAGCTCGCGGAGACAGAGCAACAATTAGAAAAAGCGCAACAATCGGTCGAAGCACAGCGGCAACAGATCAAGCGACTCGACCGTGACAAAGAGGAGCTCGAAGGAGAACTCCCCTACCTCTCGCTCGACGAACAGGTCGAACAAGAGAACGAGATCTTCGACCTCAGTCGGAAGCGTGACGAGCTCAATCTGGAGCTCGAGAAACTCGAACAATCGGTCGAAGCGCTCGAAGAAAAGCACGAAAAATTGCGCGTTCGGCTCCGGGAACTGTCGATTTAAGTGGCACATTTCGTGCCAAATCGCTGGTTTTACTGGCACATTTCGTGCCATTTTCGGACTTTTGGTGATATCACGGAAACCCCAGGCTCTGCCTGGGCTATCACGACAAGTGATAGCAGTTTCCCCTTATGCTCTTTGAACGAACTTTTAGGACCTCAGCAATGTACAGCCTCTAGAAAGGTGGTCAAACAGATGAATCTGTTACTCCGCGACATCGACCCCGTCATCGTGAAGCAAATCGATGAGTGGGCGAAGGAACACAACCGCTCCCGGCAACAATACTTGAAAGAACTGCTCGCCTCCTGGTGTGCGAACGGCATCCAATCGACACAGGTCGAGCGACTCGAACGACAGCTCGAGGCGAACACGCTCCACCTGAAACGGAGCGCAGACGAGCTCGCCGAGGTGACCCGTTTGTTGAACGAGGTGATGCAGGATGCGTGAGACACCGGGCGTCGTCATCAAGTCGAAGTTCAAGGTGCCGAGCACAAAAAAGAAGTCACGTCGCTACACGACATACCTCGATTACATCAATCGACCGGATGCGAAAGACAGCCCCGATCAGTTCGAGACGTATCACGACTATATGGAAGACGAGACGAAATCGAGCGGTCTCTTCACACGCGAGGACGACCGGTTGGACCAAGAAAAGCGTCGCACCGTCCGTGACATCTTCAAACACGCACAAGCGGACGGGAGCATCCTCTGGCAGGACGTCATCTCGTTCGATAACGCCTGGCTACGGGAGACCGGTGTGCTCCACGATGACCTCGTCGACGAGAAACGGTTGATCCAGGCGACACGGAACGCGGTCGAGGCGATGCTCCAAAAAGAAAAGATGGTCCATGCCTACTGGACCGGCGCCGTGCATTACAACACCGACAACATCCACGTTCATGTCGCCATCGTCGAGACGAGCCATATGCGCGAGCGCGGCAAACGCAAACCAAAATCGATCGAGCTGATGAAGTCGAAGGTCATCCATTCCCTCGCCGACCGGACGAAAGAACAGGAGAAACTGAATGCGTTCATAAGAGACGAACTGGTCGCCCATAAACGGAACCGGAAGATTCCAACGCTCCCGAACCGTGTCCTGCATCCCGAGCTCGTCCGTCAATTCAAGGACATCTATGAGCGGTTGCCGGAAGACAAACGACAGTGGCGATACAACATGAACGGGATGCAGCCGCTCCGTGAATCGCTCGATCGTCTGACCGACCGCTATATCGACATTCATTTCAAATCAGAGTTTCAAGCCTTCAACGAGCGGCTCGAGCAGGAGGTGTCGTTCCATCGTCGTAGCTACGGCGACACGGAGAAGGCTGAGCGTTACCGGACGACGAAGCGACAGGACCTCTACACCCGGATGGGGAATGCCATCCTCTCCGAGATGCGCGACTTGTCAAAAGAACAAACGATAGTTGAGAAAAATGGAGCCCCAAAACATCCGGTCAGACGTGCATTCAACCAACAAAAGCTATTCAACGAATCGCTGTACCGGATTGGACGGCACATGAACGACGAATTCGAACACCTGAAGAATCAACGGGCTTTCGAACAACTGGAACGGGACATCGAATATGGAAAGTGAGGGAGGACGATGGAAGAGTTGAGACAGATCCGCCTTCGATTGAAGCCGGAGACGGTCGCGTATTTGGAAGAGTTCGCCGACGACAAACGCTTCGGCCATCTCGGCCAGGTCATCGACCACATCGCAGACGAGCATAGACAACTGGCCGACGAGAAATGGGACATGCAGTTCCTCACCCGCTCGATCAGCACGCAGGTTACAAGTCATATCGAGGAGTTGATGAACGACCAAGTGTCGACGGAACTCGAGCGGATTCGGCTCGCCGCGAACCGCTCTGATCGTCATGGGCAAATCCTGACAGAGCTCCTGCAGGCACTCATGCAGACCGAGGGCATCGAGGACATCATGACGACGGATCAGTTCAAGCCGACGTTCCTCGCGACGGCGGAACGTGTCGTCCAGGAACGCATCGAGCACCAAAAACAGAAGAAGGACACACTAACTTTTGAGAGAGGATGAACCTTATGCGACCACTTGACCGTCCCTTCACGATGGGGCAACTGTTGACGCTTCAACCCGACACCGTCACGGTCCTCATCTATGGAAAACGGTACGACATCCCGGTGTCCGTTTCCGAGCGCCAACTTTTGACCGCCATCTCGCAAGACGAGATCGTCTTGCTTCCCGTCAATTTCGAGCGGACACAGCTGTTACTCGACATCCCGGAAACGTCGCCACACCTCGAGCGTGAACTGAACGATTTTGTGGATAGTGATGAATCTGTCACCGACTTGTTGAAGGAAGGAGTCTGACACGATGGCCAAGATGAAGACGAACGAAGAACGGAAGGCCGAGCTCGAGGCCTTGACCGAACAGATGGGAAAACAGATCGACAGCTACTTCGAGAGCCCGGAAAAGATTCGGGAACATCTCCAGTTCCTCGGCAAGTTCCATCAATACTCGATGCGGAACGCGGTCTTGATCGAGTCCCAATTTCCCGGTGCGGTCGCGGTAGGCTCTTATCCGTTCTGGGAGAAGCAGGGCGCACAGGTACAAAAAGGTGAACGTGGCATCAAGGTGTTCGTCCCAAACCCAGTGACGTATGCCCTGCACAAAGATGAATGGGTACCGCTCAGCAAGGCACCGAAGCTAGTCAAAGACGGCGTGAAACAAGGACGCATCCCGTCACGTAAGATGATGTACTTCAAGATCGGTCATGTGTTCGAGTACACGCAGACCGACGCACGCGAGAAAGGGATCGAGGTCTCCGACATCTTTAAACGGTATCACCGTGACGGCGGAATCGAGAACGAACAAGACATCCGTGACGCCTTGAAGACGCTCGCGGATGCCCGGAATGTGACGCTATTGGAGGAACCGCTCGACGAGATCGGGACGGCGAAGGGTTGTTATTATCCGGAGCTGCATGCGATCGCCTTGAACCCGCGGAACACATCGATTGAGGACGTCAACGTCCTGATCCACGAGCTCGCCCACGCAGAGCTCCACAACCAGGAACGGAATCTTGAACGAGACCAACCGCTCACAGCACCCGAGAAGGAGTTCCAAGCCGAGATGGTCGCCTATGTCGTCTCACATCAACTTGGGTTCCCGACGGATGATTTCTCACTGTCTTACTTGGCCGGTTGGACAAAAGACAAGGAGCTCCTCGACAAAGAAAAGCTGTTGCAGGAGGTTCACCAGACGTCCGCAACTTTCCTCGACCATATTGAATCACATCTCGAGAAGGTGCATACCTTGGAGCAAGAGAGAGAAAAAACGCGAATCGAATATCTTGAACAGCTGTACCGACACATGGGATGGAAAGACGCTGACCTCAATCTCTATGAACAGGTGCATGCCGTACAAAATGTGTACCCTGAGGAGGTGGAGCCCTATTTGAACGCAAAAGCGGTCCTCGAAACGAACCTGAAGATGAATCGCGTCGATGGGCCGCTCATGTATATTCATGGTAAGGGATTCGGTTTTCAACAGTTCGGTATTGCTAACAATCATGACTTTTCTGAAGATGCTATTGTCGCCTATACTGTCGCGTTACCAAATCAGCCATTGATTAGCGGTCACTTTGATCCAGAAAGAACCGTTCATCCTCTTCACGATTTGGAAAAGAACAATAAACTGGAAAAGCCACTTCTAAAATCGCTTGAAGATTGTTGGCATGATGTGTTGCTCGAAAATGAAAAAAAGTCTTTATCAAGAACAGCTCTGTTGAATATTGAACGTTTGATTTAAGTATAAGGAGCTATAACAATAAACCATACTATGAATTAATCATATGTTGTGGCTCCTGGTACTTTAAGACGCTTATTAAGTAGCCTTATTGTTAGGTTCATTTCGAGTAAACTTCATTTTGGCGTCTCCCTTACTCACTTCCATATCGTAGTTTTTATAAAGCGCAAAAAGGACTATTAGAGAAAGAGAAACAATTATTAAAACCCAGACACCTGTTGGAATAGCAGTCGCACTTGCGAGCCCCACAGCAGCCGTCATCGGATTCGTGTTAGAATCGACATCCGGTCCATTTTTTGCATTCTTTAATTTTTCTAACGGCTCTAATTTTTTTGCAAGTTTTCCTTCTACAAGGATATTTTTTTCTTTATTTAGTACTGCTTTTTTTAACTCTTTAGCAGTTCTCACGGTCACTTCGCTTTCGAAATTATTCATAGTGAGCCTTCTTTCTTTTTTATATTTGTCATTCAACATCTTTTTTGATTTAAGTCGTTACTAATTTCAATCTTCCCAAAGTTCTTCTATCAACTTATCGATTTCTTTCGATAACTGTTGCTTTTCCTCTGTATCCATCTCAACTCGTCCATCTTCGTAAAACCAAAGCACATCGCCCGACTGAGTCGATTCAGGAAGCCGTGATTTTGGAATATCCTCCATCACTTCTCCGAATTCGACGACAGCCAAGTCCCCTTCGAATCGGTCGATGACCCCTCGTCGTCGCTTCATTTTGATTTCTTCACGGCGTAGCTTGTGCCGTTCCCCGTGACGATAATTGTGCCGCTCTGATCTGTGCGAAGCGTATTCACTTTCTGACGCTTCAAGTTCGTCACCACTTCGGATGTCGGATGCCCATAACTGTTCTTGCCAACGCTTATGATGGCATGCTTCGGTTTGACCGTGTTCAGGAACGTGCTGCTTGTCGACGTCTTGGCACCGTGATGACCCACCTTCAACACATCCGCTCGGAGCGTCTGCTTCTTCGCCATCATGTCCTTCTCAGAAACGTGTTCTGCGTCTCCCGTGAACAAGAACGTGTTCTTCTTGTACGTGACATGAAGGACCGCACTCCAGTTGTTCAAGTCACTGTTCGAGTAGGCTTTGACCGGACCGACGAACTTCGCATTCACACCTTTGATCGGAAGTGAGACACCCATCTGAGCTGTTTTGATAGTCTGTCCTTCCCGTTTGACGGCTTGAAGGAAATCTTTATAGGCCTGGGTCGTATGCTTCACTTTTGGCGCGTAGACGTTCTCGACACGATAGGCATCTAGAATTTCATCCAATCCACCGATATGATCCGCATCCGGGTGCGTCGAAATCAATACCTCGATGTCATCAACTTTCTGTGTCTTGAGATAGGCGACGATGGCATCACCCTTTCCTTTGTTCCCGCCATCGATGACTACGTCTTCACCGCTTGGCATTTTAATATAGATGGCGTCTCCTTGCCCGACATCAATATAATGCACGACAATGTTTGAGGCAGCCGAAACCTCTCCGTAAGGCGACAATAACAACGCCCCACTGAAAAGTACCGCACTTCCGAGCTTGACCAATTTATTCATCCTGTATCACTCCATTTGAATTTTATTGTAAAATTATCCAACGCACCTTTATTATAATCTGCTATTTGTTAAATAGCTTCATAATATTGCGTTTTACCGAATCCATTAATGATTAGGGTGTACTTAAAGAAAGGGAGTCGACACAATGAAGTTACGCATGCCGAGCGCAACAAACAGGAAGTCTAAGCCGGTCTTGATTTTTAAGGATGGCGCGGAGTTAAAAGAGTGTCTATCCATACAGGAAGCAGCACGCTGGTTGAAGGCGCACACGTCTTGCCCTTCCATTCCGTATCGTCACATCATGAACGGAATTATCTTTGACGAGAGATGGATGTATGCAGGGAGCAGCTATCGATTCACCACTGATCCGGACGTGAAGAAAGAGCAATTAGAAATAATGCAGATTCAGCATAAAGACCGTTTTTAACGGATTGAGAGAGTGACAGAAGACGGAGAGGTAAGCACTGATGTGTGATATGTCATAAAGCGTATACACCGACTCTTCACTGACGGCTCATTCACATGTACGATACATTTAAAATAAAAAGGAGTTACCCCATGCATCTTCATGAATGGCTCAACCACCACTACAAAACAGATATTCTCCGTTTTGAACATTTGGACGAATACGTACAGGCGACACCGGAAGAACTCGAAGCCTGCATCGAGCTGATCAATCCCTGGTACAATATCTTACTGAAGTCCTCTGACGGGGTGAAGGAGATGAACATGATGGACAGCTTGGAGCGTAATCTGCTCCGTCAATTTGGCAGGAAAAAGAGGATGGCCAAAATCACCCTCGAGATTGACGTTGAATTGCTGGAAGAGGCTTTGACTTTTTCCCAGAAAGAGAAGGCCCGTGTAATCGAAAAAGTCACCCATCACATGCAGGAGCAGGGTATAAAAGAGTGGCGCATTGTAAGGATGCAAAAAATCTAACTTTTTCTTCAAGAAGGTTTTTATTCTCCTATAGACATTCTCTAACGATAAGAGAATGTCTTTTATCTTATACGCTTATAAAATTGAATTAAATGGGTTATTCAATTTATAGGTGGTATAATTTTACTCATAAAAAACTGGGAGTGAGTGAAATGAAAGTCTTGAAAGGAATTACTGCAGGGGTACTATGCTTAACGTTAATAAGTGAACCCGGCATGAATCTATCTTTCACAGGAGAAATATCGCATGCAGAGGCGAGTACTCAAACAAAAGCCATGTTCGCAAACGTTAAAACAAACGTGTATGTCAACCGTTCGACTAAATCAAAACGAGTAATTAAAATCCCTTATGGCGCTCGAGTGGAGCGCTTATCAGTCCAAGCAAGTTGGAGCGAAGTTCGTTATAACGGAAAAAAAGGGTGGGTCGCTTCACGTGATTTGGTCGAGATCAGGAAGACAGAAGTCCTCGATACAAAGCAAACTGTCACCATGTACGCCTCCCGTTCGACAAAAGCAAAGGCCATCACGAGCATCCCGGCCAATAAACAAGTAACTCGCTTAGCGATAAACAAGAGCTGGTCACAAGTGAAGTATGGAAATCATACGGGGTGGGTCGCAAACTCGCAACTGAAGTTGCGGTATACGAGTGAGACGTTCGCGCCTCGCGCCTATCAACTAAAAGAGGATGCTCCGTTACAGAATACGTACACAACGAATGGAAAAATGCTCGTTTCAATTCCGAAGCAAACCATCGTATCTTCATCGGAACGATATAACGGATGGTACAAGGTGACGTTTAATGGAAAAACGGGATGGGTTAACGGAAAATATTTAGTAGCATATACTCCAGTCTCTTCAACAGTTGATCCAATAGATGTGGCAAAAAAAATCTATGGAAGTGATTATAAAATTACGGGCAGTGGCTATTCTATTACTATTGATGGGCAAAATCAATATACTGGTATGGGACCAAAAGTCTTAGTTATTGAAATGGGTGATCGTGAAGATTATGCTCGTGCTGCTCGATTGATTACGGAACTCCATGGTGGTAACGCCTCTACTTTAGCTGAATATATGTGGAGTGCTCGTCCGGGTCAGAGGTATTGGAGTGGAGTGAATTTAGGTAAATATGAAATTTCAGCAGACGCTAGTGGCGGAGTAGTTGTTGTTTGGTAAATTAAGGATGCAGTGAAATGTTCAGTGTAGGGGCAATTTTTATTCCGGTTACGGATTTAAAAATATTGTCAGAATGGTATAAGCATTATTTTGAAATGAAGGAGATTGAGGATTGGGACTGGGGTGTAAGTCTTCATTTCCCGACCTGTGTTGTTCCTCTTTGTCTTATCAAAGCCACTGAACCAAAAACTGTTTTTAAAGACTTCTTAGGTGATTCTGTGTCCTATTTTAATTTTTCGTGTGATGACATAGCGAGCGCATATAACTTATTTAAAGATAATCATAATGAAGTCACAGAAATTGAAGACCATGATGAATTTTTGACGTTCAACGTCTATGATCCTGATAGAAACCTACTTACTATTATTTATGAGCTACCAGAATCTACTTTAAATCCAAATAATATTAAAGCCCTTCAAAACTTACTTTAATTTAGACCGGTTTGCTAAATTAAGCGCAAGATTTTCACCACGGAAGACTCGTGTGCTATCTTCCATCTTAGGCATTCATGTGAAAGACCGTGGATTTAAGCGTGCGCGTCTGATCGCTCCTTGTCCGTTGGACGATAGACAGCCCGATGTTGAAGCCTACACGTGCTTCGGCGCTTGCTTGTGCTTGCCTTTCTGGCGAAGTACGCGTCAATCAGCCGTGCATAAATCTATCGATATATGTTAAAGAAGCGACCTGGTCTCCAGAACAGGTCGCTTCTTTAACGTGCTTGGTTGTGTAAGATGGGGAGTTCATGGTAACTCCTCCATCTGAATGTGTATTGTGGTGAGTTCCGTCAATGTGAGAAGAGCGCTACAGGCTTTTTTTGTTAACTTTAGAATGTTGCATTAAATTTTATAATTCATCATATTCACTTACGCTTTCGATTCACTTTATCGAGCCGAATTTTCTCGATCAACGCGTGGATGATCTGTTCATCTCTTCCACCGAAATCTTTGTTGAAGGGAATCCGCTCCCCTTCGAACATGAAGTAATCGAGCAGGTACGGGACTCGAGGTGTCGCGTGCCCCCACGTATGCTTCGAGCAACGTTCCCACACCTCGGCTCCGAACTCTGTTGAATACCGCATATGCTCGACAGCAGCCTTGACCTCTGATTTCTTCAGGACGAAGTAGTCCTCGAAGACGAATTTACCGAGCAACTCGTACCACATCTCCTCGCGGGCTCTCTCTTTAATCGATTCTACATCGACTTCGATGTGATACGGGGCCTCTTCTTCATTCTTGACGACATCCCGAGCATCCCCTGTCACCGACTCTGGATACAGCTCCCATCCTTCAGGCATCCGTTCTTTGATGAACTGTTCGAGCGCCTTTTCACTGATCCGATAGCCTTTTTTACGCGACTCGAGCGGTTCTGCCTGGATCACGCCTTTTCGTACCCAGTTGCGGACCGTCTCCTTATGGCTTGTGAGCTTGTTCTTCGATAAGATTTCAAATACTTCGTCAATCGTATACATACATATCCTCCTTTAATACAATGATGATTTTATTAAATAATACCATGAACATTGTATTAAATTAAGCTGTTACGTTAATCGATTTCGAATTGATTAAAAATTACTAAATGGATACCAAACAAAAACACCATTCAGCCGAATGGTGTTCCTCGCGTGGTGTGAGACGCGCCCACGCTCTTGGTTTTGACGTTGTCCTTACGCTCCGTGCCTCCCGTTAGAAAGGGCCAGGAACATAGAGATGCGGCGGTGAACCGGCAGCTCTTGTTATCGGACCGTCAGGGGGGCAGCGGTGCGATGAGCGACTTCGCCTCCTGGCGCTAGACGCTCACGCATGAGCCCGGATCACCATTCCTTCTCCCATGCCCCGTCTTCAAAGACTTCCCAATCCTCGAACCGATACTTGATGAGCCAATGCACATGCATCACCTCATATTCGAATACACCCTTCGATAGCTCTGAGACGACGAAACTGACGTCCCCATCCGCCACCACCCATGTCCCGTATAGATACACGATCTTTATCGGACGCTCTTCCGCATCCAGATAGATCACCACACGGAAGTAAGGCGAGTTCCGTCCTTCATCAAACCGGACGACCTTCTCGACACCATGTTCCCTGTCGACGACCCGCATCCACTCGGGATGTTCCATCAGTTCCGAGAACACGGTCCGGATGAACGGATCCAACCCTTCGAACGCATAGTCATCAAGCAGCCCCTCGTCCATCACGTCTCCCCCTTCCGGTTCTCTATGGAACGATTCCCCCTCCAGAGCCAGTTCAGTCCTTGTTCATGAAGCTACAGAAATGAAGATTTTTAAAAATTATATACATATATACATATATACATATATACATGTATACAATTATTTCTTTTCTTATGTACGACGATTCCTTCGAATTATATTGGTATTGAAAAAGACGGTAAGGTGGGTCAAGCATTCCCCTTCCTTCACATCACAAAGAAGATCCATGCTTACAAATTTTAAGTCGTCAAAATCTTCTTGAAGCCGGTCTGGAAGGCGTCGAAGCAATACCTCCGTCATCTCGTCCATCGTCTGTTGGTCTAGTTGGAAATTATCCATCTGAATCATCCTCTCCATTCGATAACTTAATGATAGCCCGCATCCACGCAAGCAACATCTCGGCTTATTTCACGTAAGCCTTGGTCTTGTTTCAAACAAGCCCTAGGGCTTGTTTCGAAAAAATGATCATTTTCAATAAACAAACCGTGTTTTCACTTCTGCCATTTCATCAAATCAAACTTTTACGAGACAGACAAAACATGATTCTGTATCCACATACAGACCACCCCGTTTTCAGAGGGAAGGTGTTTATATACGATTCACTGGTGGAGTCGGGCGCGGTCCAAGTCCAATACTCGCAGGAGTCATTCCCAAAAAATCGATATTTAGAATAGAGTTTTTATCAAAAAACTGTTCTTTTACAAGAACATGTACTTCAAACTCGGTTGACTGAATTTATGGATCAACGCAGGTAACCGGCTCCTCAAACCCTTACAAATAAATGACGAAAAAACCCAACCAATAATAATGGCCGGATTTCTTGGTTTTCATGCGTCGCATCTGTGATTTTGAATATCCCGTATGCGTTATTCATGATCATTCAATTACTGACGGCAAATCCGTCTGAATCTCAGGTGACTCATAGCCGATAATCAAAATACCCTTGAGAGGAAGCTGTAAGCGATCGCTGGAATAGAGGGCGTCGAAAAACTTACAGACGGTCTCAAAATCTTTACTTACCCGATAATCCCCACTGGGCTTTTTGGTCCGGTATTCATACAGGACCGCGATGGTAAGATAATCGACATCCTGCATCATGCAGGCCTGGAACAAGTCTTTCAGGAACTGGTTATTTAGAACGCCTCTGCCGGCCTCGATTTCAATGACAGATTTCTCGTCACTGCTGTATGCATCTGCCCTGAATGACTTCTCGAGACGGTTGTTCCGACCGAACAAAACGGGTACCTCTATATATTTGTCTGTCTCTCGGCCCGTGTCTTCTACTTTATATGACAGTTCCTCCAGGCCAGGTCTGCACATCGCCAGTATTTCATTACTTTTGTATGTTCTCGCTGTACCGGCTGTTCCCCTCTCCATCTCGTCAAAAACACCCACCACGCCTTCCAGATGTTTCGTTATACGCCGGTTCTTAGGATAATATTGATAATGTGACATCCCCGTATCCTCCAATCGGCTCGATGCCGGAACTCCGCGCGGCTTGACAGAAACCCGTCTTCACGGAGTTCGCTCACCAGGCCTGTGATTTTTTATGACGGTTGCTGCCTTTCTTTTACCCGTGACTCAAATCTCCCGTCGTCACACAACAGTGTGCCGTTCCCATGTTTTATCGGTTCAGTGATGTGCCCCGACATATCCGTGAGCACGATGAATTCAAAACCCTATTGAAAATCAGCCCGCGTCTGCTCCCGGACCCTTCCGGTCCGAGAGGTGTGGACCGTATCCGGAAACTTTTGAACACATGTTCCGTTAACGTCACTCTCTCAAACCATGTAATAGCCGAGAAACGTCTTCAAATCAATCTTTATTCCTTTTTGAAAAAGAGCCTCTTTTCTGTCGAGCCAAAGTTTCAACAGAATCTCCTCTTTCTCATCATTCGTCCCGTGATGCAGCAGACGATGACAGTTCGGGCACAGTGCGACGATGTTCTCTTTTATATCGATGGAGTGTTCGAACTCCCCCTGATACGAGATCGGTATCAGATGATGTCCCTCCATATACGGTTTTCCGGTCGCTGCGGATGTAAATGTTTTATGATCAGGGTCCGCTTCGCACCGGAATTCCGCCGCCTGAATCGCCGTTGCGGCCACTTGTTCATTTCTCAGATATCCGAGAGATTTTAAGACGACCTTCTCTCCGGCCAGCACATTTTGAAGGGCCGCCTGATACAGCGTATCATCAGGCTCTCCTGTCAGGGGATCGGCCCGTAACTGAAGCGGGTACCCCGTCAGATACTCAGAATCCGCCATTCCGATATGGGGGAACCCGTCCTCTGCATTCCGGAAGATGTACCAGTGAACGTCTTTACCTGCACCGGTGATGCGCTTGTACGCAGAAGTGTCGATTGTGAAACCGGAAAGGGTGTTGAAGTACAGTCTGAGCTCGTTCCCTTCCCTTTTCGGGTAGACGATCGGAAGTGAACGAAGAGTCGAATTCTCAAAATCATTGTATTCATGGATGTAAAACTGAAATTCCTCGTTCACCTGACTGTCGCCCGCACCTCCTCTGCGGGGGAAATCCATGCCGGAATAGAATCCCTGCAGAACCTCCTTCTCGTACCGGTCGAGAGTGACGCTCCGGTCACCCGTAGCCTCACGATACGTAAGCGGAGAGGCGGCACCGTTTACCGCCCCGATTGCTTGCAACAGTTCACTGTTCATTTTGCCCATCATCATCATCCTCTGCTTAGTTCAATTCACTGCTTGACTTAACTTTACAGGGATAACGCAGGGTTGTCAATAATTAATTCACCGCGTATATAGCGGGATAATTAGTTTAACCGTCATGGCTTACGCCGGTTGAGTTATTTTTCCTCTCTCCTCAAGTAAAAAAACCATTCGGCGAATGGTTTTCCTTG
>NZ_JNAA01000080.1:0-9278 GCF_000696055.1 Exiguobacterium sp. AB2 | reverse complement strand
GCGAGGACCACGTCGATGAAAAAAGACCGGAAAGTGATTCCATTCCCATTGCTTGTGGAAGAGTCCGAATTGCTGGCCGAGCTGAAGAAATTATATGAGCAAGCGGCACTCGCACGGAGCACGCAATGGACAAACTATATTCAAGAAATCGCCTCGGAAGGCACATGGCATTTGAAAGACGCCGAACTGTTCCGCGACCTATTCATCGATTGGGCCGTCTTCTTTGAGACGGACGAGGACGGGATGACGCCGCACGGTCGCTATTTAGCGGACCATAAGGCGGACATGTCCCCGGCCCTGTATCACGCGCTCCGCGGACTCGCCGTCCCGCGCTGTTCAGTCTTTGAAGTGACCGAGGACGGTCTTCGCGACTGGGAGACGAAGGAGACGTATCGCGTCAACCTCCCTGAAAAACGTGAAGTCGGTGACATCATGCTCGGGAAACTGCTCGACATTCGCGGCAGCTGGCGTTTCGGATCGGCGTTTCTCGCCCTCCCGGCGAAGATGGCCGGCAACGTATCGGATTTATACATCGACTTCACGGACGAGGTCGGCCCAGGTGCGTTCCTCGACCAGTTCCCCGAATTTTGTGCGGAGCTGATCGATTTGTTGCTCGATTTAGAAGAAGGGGTCATCATCCCGAAACCATCAAAATAACCGAGAGGCGGCCGCCTCTCGGTTATTTGTTATTCTACGTAGAATTGTGTACTCGGAAGCAACGCTTTCGCTTCGTCGTTCGCAGCAGATATGACTGCACTTGATACAGCTTTTCCGTCTTCATATACGTCGATGATGGCCCCGTCTGTCACTTGTTGCACATGGTAGAGTTGTTTGCCAACGTAAGCCGTCGTTCCATTCTCGTCTTCGATGACTTTACGTGACGACGACTCGCCACTCTTCAAGTCTACGACGATTTCAGACTTGTCTTCTTGAAGCGCCAGAAACTCATCGTCATATAGCACAGCGTCCCACATCTCTCCATCGTCCACCAACGTGACGACTTCCTTCGACTCGACGTCATAGGCATAGATTCCCGGACGAGTTTCCTCACTCGTATACGTCTCCCCATCCTCGGTATACGTCCCAATCGTGGCGACCCGTACCGGAATAAAGCGGTTATCGATTGCGATTGGCAGCTGATTCACCCCGTAAAACCAGGACGACCCGAACATTTCTGACACGTAACCGCGATCCACTTCAACGTCTTGGATGGCAATCGCCATTTCCTTCTCATCAAACACGGCCAACTTCGTCACGGGCTCATCGTATCCGTCTCGATACATTAAATGGAGCGTCTCACCTTGTAAGAACAATCCGACCCAATTCCCTTCCATGACGTCGACCGCCCCACTCACATTCGATGGAATCACAGTCGTCGTCACGTTTTCACCTTCTGACCGGTAGATGATGATCTCTTTGTTCTCTTTTTGCCCGATTCCGACATACCCATCGACCGTTCGAACCGTTTGCAAGTAATTTAAGTTTGTCGTCTGACGATAAAATTCGCGCATGACCGGGTCCATCAGATCACGTTGCTGGAGCGCCTCCTCGATATAACTTAAATGAGTCGTGACCCGGCTTCGATCTGTCGTCACAACGAACCGCTCCCCAATTGTATCGTCATGATCGTAGAGCACGTTGACATGCTTGTCTGTCCACAATTCTTCGTTCGAGCTCACATTGAGCGACCATTCCGCCGACGATGATCTTGAATCGACGGCATATGTACCGAGTCCGATCATGACGACCGCGCCGAGCGCGACGACATTCCACATTCGTTTCATACTCTCACCTCACACACTTAGTTTCTGTTTCAACTGGCGACGGCCCATCCATACGGTTCCAACAAACCAAAATGCCAAAAGTAAACCGAATACGAGAAGCGTCTCTTCCATGAAGAGCTCGTTCTCAATCGCGAGAAATCCGAGCAACGGCAACCCGATGACGGCCCCGATTGTCAAGGCTGACAAGAGCTGCGCCCATATCGTCCGTTGCCATAAACTCCGTTCTAATAAAACGAATGCAAAGATAAACAAGATGACGAGCATAATCAACAGTTGATGAATGAAGAAGTTGAATACGGAGCCTGGATACATAATCATCAACGTCCCGTCATACGCCACGATTTGATCGAACGCGCCGCGCACCGGAATCATCTGTGAATCGAACCAACTCGTGAACGCGACGTATTGAAGTTTCAGCGCAATCCATTGAATCGAGAACAATCCGAGCACCATCAAGATCATTGTCGCCAGCTTCGCAGCGAAGACGAACATCCGCTGTTGCGGTAGCATCAGCAACCGCATCATGAACGTACCACGGCCTTGGAAGTCGCGATACCAAATCCAAAAGCTATACAAGAACATCGCCGCGACGGCAAATCCAATCGACAAGATGAACGGAGTGCCCCCGATGTAGTTCCCGAACGTCAACACGTAATCCGGCGTCCCGGTACGGCGAATCTCTTCATACAGCGCTGTCTCGCTCCATAAGAAATAGCCGAGCCATGCGAACTGTGTGACGACGAGCAGTGAAATCAAGATGAGGTATGGTTTCGTCACCCGTTCGACTTCCCATCCGATTAGTTTCAATAGGTTCATGCCCCGTACTCCTCTCTCATGACATCGACGATCGATTTCCCATGTATGAAGCGGACGTCCTCGACATCGAACTCGCGGACGATTCGTCCCCGGTTCAACATGACGGCCTTGTCGACCAAATATTCGATATCGTCAATCTCGTGCGTCGTAATCAGCACGCCGCGGTCTTCCATCACATCACTCGAGAACAATTCAACAATCTGTTCCTTCGAAAAGACATCGATGCCCGAGAACGGCTCGTCGAGCAATAAATAGTCCGGGTCTTGTGCGATGCCGAGCGCCAAATTCACTTTCGCGAGTGTCCCTTTCGACAGCTCGTTCAACTTGTCTTCCGGGAACAGCTTGAACTCGTCGACGAGACGGGCGAACAGTTTCGAATCGAACTTCGGATAAAAGTCGCGCATGAACGCCTCACACTGTTCAATCGTGAAGTGAGTCGGGAACGTCGAATGGTCCGGAACGAACGCGACGCGATTCAAATCGAGCGGCTTCCCATCGATTAACACTGTACCGCGGTCGAACGGAGTGAGCCCCATGATGCCTTTTAAAATCGTCGATTTCCCAGTCCCGTTCAATCCGATGAGGCACGTGATTTCCCCTTTTTGTGCCGTGAACGACACGTCTTCGAGCACTTGCTTTTTACGGTATCGCTTCTTAACTCCCAGTACTTCGATCATCGAGATTCCCCTCCCCGTATTGCCGTTTGATTTTATCAACAAGCTCATCCATCGTGACGTCGAGCTCTTGAATCGATTCGACGAAGACGGCGACCGCCTCGTCGACGAGCTCCGTGCGGATTCGTTTCAGAACATGTTCATCGGTCGTGACGCGGCTCGGCCGGTTCCGTTCGGTCGTAATCAATTGTTGTTCCTCCATCTCTTTGAACGCCTTTTGGACGGTGTTCGGATTGATTTTCAGTTCGGTCGCGAGTTCGCGACGCGACGGCATTTCTTCGCCCGCCTGTAATTCTCCGAGCGCCATCTTCTTTTTGAAGTAATCGACGACTTGGATATAGACGGGGGCTCTCGTGTTGAATTGAATGATCATAGGCCACCTCTCTAAGTGTATGATGCGACTAATACACTATCTGACTGTATTATTACCGTAATACACTTGACTGTCAACAACTTATTTGTAAAAACCATCCAAAACAAAAACGCATCCACTTGAATATGGATGCGTCAACCCGCTTGAACGATGTGGTCGGCCTTGCCTTTCGGGTTGACCGTCTCAAGATAATGCGCTTCTCCTGGCCAGTAACGTCGCGTATACTTGTCGAGCCGCTCTGCCAAGTCACCGATGTATGTATCGCGATGCAATACCCGCTCATAGCGGACCTCTTGAGGGCAATCGAGGTAGACGACGTAATCAAAATAATTCCGCCATTCGTCACGCAGCAAAAAGATGCCTTCGATGAGGACAAGTCCGTTCGGTGTAATTTCTACCGTTCGGTCGATGACCTCATCTCGGTCGCGCTCATAATAAGGCAATGTCAACTTCGCTTGCCCTTCCTGTAGCGGCTTGAACAACGTCTCCACGAGCAAGTCGACGTCCCATTGGCGCGCATAATATTCCATCGCCTCCGATTCACCAGTCCCATAACGCTTGAACCGTTCGACGATAAAGTCATCGATATGAAAGACCATCACATCGTTCGCAAGGTCGCGCAACTGCTCGACCATCGTCGTCTTCCCAGATCCGCTCAGCCCATCGATGGCGACGATGAACGGCCGGTCCGACGCATGTTTGACGTATTCACGACGAAGCATCTCCTTCAGCGTCTCCATCCTTTCATCTCCTTTAACGAAAAAAGTCAGCCGCTTGGGCTGACTTCAGTTTACCAGAGCACCCACCCGCGCGCTCCCGGAGGTGCACTTTCAATCAAGTGCCAAATCGGGATCGTGTACGCGAACGCGATTAAAACGAACGTGACGGTGATCCACAGTTTCCAGTTCTCGAAGAAGCGAGGTGTCTCCATCGCGGCTTCTTCGGTCTCCGCGAGCGGGAATTCTTCCTCTCCTTTCGGGGCGAGGAACGACAAGTTGAACATCGAGTAGACGAAGATGAGAACAGAAATTAAGAGGATTGTCCCACCGATCGCCATGGCGATATGGTACGGGATCCATTCCCGCGTGAGCGCGTCCGAAAAGTAAGTCGCCGGACCGGTCCGTCGCGGGTTGCCTTGGAGTCCCGAGATGTGCATCGCGTATGACATGATCGACATCCCGAACGCCCACGTAGCCGTTTGCAGCAGCCCGAGGCGATTCATCGCCTTCGTGAGTGTGCGGCCGCGAAGGACTGGGACGAGCCAATACGCCGTCCCGAAGAACGTCAAGGCGACAGCCGTTCCGACTGTGATATGGAAGTGACCGGTGACCCAAAGCGTGTTGTGCACCATCGCGTTCAATTGATGCGACGCGTTGATGATCCCGCCTGCACCGGCCGGAATGAAGAACAACATCCCGACGAACGGCGCGAGGAAGCGGACGTCACTGTACGGCATCTTCTTCACCCAACCGAACAGTCCGCGGGCACCGAGGGCGCGCCCTCGAAGTTCAAACGTCGCAAACAGCGAGAACGCCGTCATGAACGACGGGATGACAACGAGGAACGTCAAGATGACTTGGACGAACTTCCAGAACGGATCGATGCCAGGTTCTGTCAACTGATGGTGAAAACCGACCGGGAACGAGAACAACAAGAATAACAGGAACGCCATCCGAGCGAGAGCATCCGAGAAGATTTTTCCCCCGATGACTTTTGGCACGACCGTATACCAGACGATATAAGCCGGCATGAGCCAGAAATAGACGAGCGGGTGACCGAAGTACCAGAACAGCGTCCGCGACAACTCGATTCCGACCGTGTCTTTCCATCCGAGCGAAAGCGGCAGCAGCTGGAACAAAATCGTCCCGGCGACACCGAGCGTGGCGATGACCCAGAGGAGCATCGTCATGATACTCATGAACGCCGGAAGTGGCGGGTGAATCCCCGGGTTCTCCCGCTTGTAGTCCGCGTACATCCGGAACATCGCGAACGCCGAGAGCCACGTCCCGACGACGAACAAGACGAGACCGATATAAAACACCGGATCGGCCATGAGCGGCGCGTAGAACGTATAGAGCACCGTCGCCTTATTCGCGAGCACCATAATCGTGACGAGCACCGCACCGGCGATAATCATCCAAAAACCGAGCCAGGCGAGGCGTGTCGGGAATGCTTCGAATCGCCCGAACGACTTGGCGAGGAGCGCGTAAAGAAGGCCGATGATGAACATCGTTGTGAAGACGAGGCCGAGCATGATGCCATGTGCGGTCAACAGTTGATAATAGCCGAAGACTTCCGGAATGACACCGGTCCGAATCAATGTCTGCATGAGTCCCGCCAAGCCACCGATCAAGACGGCAAGGACCGAGATGACGACGTGGGCATAGGCGAGGCGCGCTTCTTTGACACCGATACTCGGTACAGGCACGCCCCGCTCCATTTCCCATTGTTTCAATTTTGAAGCGACATCGTTCACGTTAATCCACCACCTTTATTTTTGTCGCCATCATGTGATGGCCTGTCCCGCAATACTCGTTACAGAGGATTAGAAATTCTCCGGCTTCTTTAAACGTATACGTGAGCGAGTTGATATGACCCGGTACGACCATCATGTTGACCGGTGTCCCGACGAGCTGAAAGCCGTGGACGACGTCAGGTGACGTGACGAGGAACGTCACTTTCGCCCCTTTCGGAATCTCGACGTTGCCCGGTGTGAAGGTGAACGCTTGGGCGACCATGACGAGCTCGTATTCGTTGTCCCCGATTTTGTGTAACCCCGGGTTATCGAACGGCGCCGTCTGATGGACGGTGGCCGGGTCGATCAAGTCGGCGTCAGAAGCCGGCTGGTTGCCGGATGCAAATGCGGATATGCCAAGGACGGTCAAAAAGACGCCCAATAAAATGATGCCGAAACCTAACCAATATTTTTCAAGTTTATGAATGTGCAACGTACGTCACTCCTTTCTGCGTTATCGTGTGAGGAATAAATAAAAGACCGACGACCACATGACGATGATGACGCCAGCGACGATCATGACCGATGTGAACGTGCCTCTCAAGTCTGGTTCTTTCCCACCGTTCTTATCCAAGTGAAGGACCCCTTTCCGTTATGATTTCCACTTTCATTGTATGAAATCGAGTTACCGTTAATATGTGACTTTTCTCACTCGAAAAGTGACAATCACATCATTTTTGCGTAGTTTTCACACACAAAATTCACAAATACAAAAATAAAAACCGTCTCACGAGGAGACGGCTGTTGAATCGTTATAACCGGCAAATCCCAGCCGGACACCCTTCGCAATGACAGAGTTCTTTTAAGAAATCGAAATCATGGATTGCAATTGCGTTGGACGACGTCGTCAAGATCCCGTCCTTACGCCACTGGCTCATGAGACGATTGACCGTCTCACGCGGTGCACCGATCAGTTGACCGAGCTCCCCGTCCGACGGATGTCTCGGGATGACGACGGTCTCGTCTTCTTCCACCCCATGCATCGCCGCCATGCGGAGCAACGTCGAGGCGAGCGCTCCGGGTTTCCCGTAAAGAAGCAAGTCGCGCACTTTCATCTCGGAGTGCTTGCGCATCATCGACGTCCAGCGAATGATTTCCCCTGCGAACCGGATATCCTGTTGCATGAGCGTCTCGAGCTCTTGCTTCGAGATGGTACCGATGACACTCTCTTCTGTCGTTTCGATACTGTATGAGCTCGGGTACGATTCCACGATGTCGAACTCACCGAAAAAGTCACCTGATCCAAATAAAAACATGACGAGCGGATTCCCTTTTTTCGTGATTTTTGTAAACTTGACCGCTCCACTTTTTATATAAAAGAATTTGTCACACTTCTCGCCTTCCCAACAGACGATACTCGCCTTCGGATAGGTATGCGTCGCCATCATCTCGAGCAACAATTGTTTTGTCTCGCTCGAGAAGATGAAACTGTTCGGTTGGGTCGTTCCACATTTCGTCGACATCATGCCCTGCTCCCTCCATCATTCGTTATGAATGTCTCGTACCTGTTGATCGTATGGATTTATTATACAGGAGAACGGGCAGCTTCATCACAGAAGTATGTGACATTTCAAACAATCTTCGTTTTTACGCATACAAAAACTGCAACCCTTCTAGGTTGCAGTTTACATTCAACGGTAGACGAGACGAATTAATTTCTCGGCCGCCTTAAAGTTCGGGTACCGAAGCGGCAAATCAAACTTTGTCGTGTTTCGTAAAATCGATTTCGCATGGCTGAACGTCTCAAAGCTGTATCGTCCGTGGTACGACCCGATGCCGCTGTCGCCGACTCCGCCAAACGGTAAGTTCGGGTTCGTCAAATGCATGAGGACATCGTTGACACATCCTCCGCCGAATGCAAGATGTTTGAACGCCTTCTGTTCGACCGATTTCGATTCGGTGAATAAATAAAGTGCGAGCGGATGCGGACGTTCGGAAACGAATTCAATCGCCTCGTCCAAATCACGATATGTCAGAACCGGTAAAATCGGACCGAAAATCTCATCCTTCATGACGTTCGCCTCCGCTTGGATGTCTGTCATCACAGTCGGTGCAATTTTTAAGATGTCACGGTCAGTCTCCCCGCCAAAGTAAATGTCGCCTTCCTCTAGATAACGGCTAATCCGGTCGAAGTGGCTCGTATTGACGATGCGCGTGAATCGTTTTGTCCCGACCCCATTGCCGAACATCGCAAACGCCTCCCGCTTAATCGCCTCTAAAAACTCGTCTCGGCGTGATTCGTGAACGAGAACATAGTCGGGTGCGACGCATGTTTGACCGGCATTCATCCATTTGCCCCAGGCGATCCGTTTCGCCGCGATGTCAATGACCGCATCTTCATGCACGATGGCAGGTGATTTGCCGCCGAGTTCAAGTGTGACCGGCGTCAAATGTTTCGCCGCCGCATCCATGACGATTTTCCCGACAGCAGTCGACCCAGTGAAGAAAATATGGTCCCATTTCTCGGCGAGAAGCGCAGAAGCGACGTCTTTGTCCCCCTCCACGCTGACGACGTAACGGTCAGTGAAGGCGCGTTCGAGCACGGTCGTAATCATGCGGGCCACGTTCGGCGTGAGTTCGGACGGTTTGACGACGGCCGTATTCCCGGCTGCGATGGTTCCAATGAGTGGGGCGATCGCGAGTTGGAACGGATAATTCCAAGGGGCGATGATGAGGACCGTCCCATACGGTTCATTCATAATCTCACTTTTCGTCCCGAGATGGATTGCCGCTCCGCTCACGCGTTTCGGACGCATCCAGCGCTTCAATTCACGTGTCGTTCGATTGATTTCATCATAGATGAAGCCGATCTCGGTCGTGAACGCATCGAGTTCAGATTTGTTCAAATCTGTCTGGAGCGCCTCGATGATTTCTGGTTCGTGATGTTTGATGGCTTCTTTCAAAAACGTCAACATACTGAGTCGAAACGCGAGCGACTTGGTCGCTTGTGTCTTATAGAAACGGCGTTGCTTCTGAATCAGTTCCTCGACTGACAATTGTTCAATCGGTGCGAGCATGAAGGTTCCTCCCTTGATGGATAGCGCTACAACCATCTTATCATTTCAACCTCGGCCTCGACCATTTTGAACCTTCTCGCTCTTGACACTCCCACGGCT
>NZ_JNAA01000079.1:0-13567 GCF_000696055.1 Exiguobacterium sp. AB2 | reverse complement strand
CGGAACAGTTACTCGAAGACCGACAGGGATGCGACGTTCATGCGGATGAAGGATGATCACATGAAGAACGGACAATTGAAGCCCGGCTACAATGTCCAGATCGCGACCTCGGGCCAGTACACGCTGGCGTATGACGTCTTTCCGAACCCGACCGACATGAGGACGTTGGCCCCGTTCCTCGACGAGGTCGAAACGTTCCTCGAGTTACCCGCCTACATCGTTGCCGATGCGGGATATGGGAGCCAGCCGAACTACACGGACATCCTCGAGCGCCGGGGGCGCATTCCCTTGATCCCGTACACGATGTACCGGAAGGAACAGAAGAAGAAGTGGCGCGAGAACCCGTTCAACATCTCGAACTGGGCGTACGACAGGGAATCCGATACGTTCACCTGCCCGGACGGGAGACGGCTCCCGTTCAGCCACGAATCCCGTAAGACCGACAGGGATGGGTTCGTCCGCGAATCCCGCATGTATCTGAGCGAGGACTGCGGCGGGTGTCCGTTCCGCGACCTGTGCACAAAGGCCGAGGAAGGGAGCCACCGCCAGGTCGGTGTGAACGTGGCCTGGGAAGAACAAAAGCATATGACGAGAACGCTGCTTTCGGATGAGAAAACGGGTGCCCTCTACGCCAGACGCAAGACGGACGTGGAACCAGTTTTTGGATATCTGAAGGCCAATTTGGGTTTCACCCGCTTCTCCGTCAGGGGAAAACAGCGCGTGAGACGCGAGCTCGGCTTCGCGCTCATGGCGGTGAACCTTCGGAAGTTCATCGCCACCGTTGTCGCCCGAAGTACAAAGAAGGGGTCCGGTCACCGAAAATCGATGACCGGACCCCTCTTTTTGATTGAAATACTTTAGAACTGGCTAGTTATGTCCCAGCCTCTTCACTTATTCAGGTCGCTTCAACCAATGGCGTAACCCTTTCCCGGCGTGCGGTCCGTTGGCGTAGCGAGGGATGACGTGCAAGTGCGCATGAGGAACTGTTTGATTTGAAGAAGTACCCACGTTCCAACCGAGCGTATAGCCGTCAGGGCCATACGTCTCCTCAAGGAATGACTTCGCTTCGTGAAGTAACGCATATGTATCGTTCCATTCTAAAGGTGTAAGCTCGAACGTCGTTGCGCGATGCTGTTTCGGGACGATGACGCCAGAGCCGACAAGCACGTCTTGTTCACGTTCGTGCATCAAGAAGTAGCATGTCTCATTCTCGGCGACAATCGTCTGGGACGGATCTAGCTGTGGATGACAAAATGGACAAGTTGACATGGACTTGGTACACTTCCTTTCTATATGAAGTGTACCAAAAGGGGGAGCATTATGAATGAATTGATTGATAGGATAGTTGCCCAGGCCGAACGAGAGGAGCGCACGATTATCGCCATCTCAGGACACGGGGGTGCTGGGAAGACGATATTCGCAGATGCGCTACGTGAGCGCCTCGGAGACGTGAACTACATCAATACCGACCCATATATCACGGACTCGATGTTACGAAAGAGTGCCATGCTCGATTACACGGTCGATGGACAGGCGCATCACTATAAGATGACGGCCTGTCATCCGTCCGCACACCATCTATTATCGCTAGAGCGTGACGTCCGCATGGTACGTGAAGGCATCGGTTTCTTCACGATTGACGTCCCATACCTTGAACGAACGTGGATTGATCCGGCAAAACGGATCACGATCATCGAAGGTATGAGCGTCGCGTTCCTCGGATCGGATTGGTGGGATGTATCGGTTTATCTATATACCGATAGCGACACTGAGTTTGCGCGACGTTCTGTACGCGACGTGCAACAACGGGGAATGGACCTGGCGTATTTAAAGGCGTCGCACGACGAGCGTCGGCTCCAATACGACCTGTTCATGCATCCGCAGCGCGAGAAGTTTCAAACAATCGTCTCGACGAGTAACGATGTATGGACGATTGAAAACCACCGCTCATGACGAACGGTGGCTGCGTAACGTCTCTTGGATGCCGAGGCCAAGCCGGTCTTGCTCACGCTCGAGCTGCTCCCACGTGAGCGAGCGATGGCGCATCGTGACATCGTTGGCGATGGAATCGAGCGTTCGTTGTTTCTCGATATTATCGAGCCAGTAATAGACGTCGACCCCGTCCTCGTCGATACGCCAAAACGATTTCACGACCTCGAACTCGTCAGCCCAGTCGCCGATCGGCTTAAAGCCATACTTCTCGACAAACGGATACGGCCGCTCTTCGCCAATCGGGTCGATCACGTTACGGGTGAACATGAGCTCGAGACCAGCGTGCTCAGTCGCCTCAAGTAAACGTTTTAAGGCAGGGAGCGGCTCGACTTCGACTTTCTCGATGACATCGAACCAGACCCGTTTCCCATCGGTGTCCCAAACGGTCGCTTCGACACTGTAAGGCGCGCCGGCAGTCGAAGGGGCGTACATCGTCAAATCGAACGTGAACGGGATATGCTCTTCGGCACCCGGTTCGAGAACGGCCGATAAACTGATTGGCACTTCTTGAATGTCGGCTTCACGATTGAACTCGTTTCCTTCGAGCGTGATGTCTTTGAACGTCGTCAGGAAATTGAGCGTCAACTCTTTTAGTCGGACGACGTGTGTCGTCGTGTTCGCGACACGTAACGTGCCGTGGACGGTCTCGTTCGGGATGAACGGGACAGTATGGAAATAGACGGACGCATCGAGCTCGGAAAAGAACCATTTTTTAAAGCGATTGCCCCATTTCGACATGACGGTCGCGCTCCTTTTCTCTAATAAATTAGACTCTTTTAAATGTTCCCGATTCCAATTCTGAAAAAACATGAAGAAAAAGGTTGCATTATATAACTACTTCACTTATTATAGAGGATGTCGAAACAATTCAAACCATCGCGGGGTGGAGCAGTCTGGTAGCTCGTCGGGCTCATAACCCGAAGGTCGTCGGTTCAAATCCGGCCCCCGCAACCAATTTTTATTTAATTTCATATGTCGTCGCGGGGTGGAGCAGTCTGGTAGCTCGTCGGGCTCATAACCCGAAGGTCGTTGGTTCAAATCCAGCCCCCGCAACCAATTTTTAAATGAGATAGCGAAACGATAACGTTTCGTGTTTTTTTTGTCTAAAATGGAGTGTACAATGAGTACGTATCGCGACAACCACTAAAGGAGAAACATTCATGTATACATTGATTACCCATTCCGCGGCTGAGACGCAAGCGGTGGCGGAAAAACTTGCCACACTGGTCACGGCCGGAACGGTCATAACATTGAACGGGGACCTCGGTGCCGGAAAGACGACGTTCACGCAAGGGTTCGGCAAAGGCCTCGGCGTGAAACGGAACGTCAACAGCCCGACGTTCACGATCATGAAGCAATACCAAGGGCGCTTGCCGCTCTATCATATGGACGTCTACCGTCTCGAAGATACCGGGGACGATATCGGTCTTGAGGAGTACATCAACGGGGACGGCGTCGCCATCGTCGAATGGTCGAACTTGATCGAGTCGTCGCTCCCGGCTGAACGGCTCGCCATCACGATTGAGCGTGTCGGCGATGAAGAAAGACGGTTGACGTTTGAACCGATCGGACAGAAGTACGAGACGATCGTCAAGGAGGTGCTCGCATGAAGCAGTTGATGATTGATACGGCGACGACACGACTGTCGGTCGCGCTCAGTGAGAACGGCACGATTCAAGCCGAGGCGACGGTCATGGTGTCGAAAAACCACGCCGTCACGCTCATGCCGATGATTGAGCAGCTCATGGCAGCCGTCAAATGGACACCGGCTGAACTTGAGCGCATCATCGTCACGACTGGACCGGGCTCGTACACAGGCATTCGCATCGGGGTGACGACGGCGAAGACGCTCGCCTACACGCTCCAAATCCCGCTCGTCGGTGTCTCGGCACTTCGCCTCATGGCGGCGGCACCAAACACGGATCTCCCGGTCGTGTCGCTCATCGACGCACGACGCGGAAACGCCTATATCGGATATTACCAGCATAATGAGCCGCTGACTCCGGACGCCCATGCGTCCGTTGAGACATGGCTCGAGACACATATGGAAGGGGCGTTCGTCGTCGTCGGTGACGTCGAACCGTTCCGTGACGTCTTGGCAAACTATTCCTATCAAGAAGCGCCAGCCGCCCACTGCTATGGACGCGCGAGCGACCTCGTCGCACTCGGGGAAGAGACGCCGGACGTCCACGCGTTTGAGCCGGAGTACCTTCGTCTCGCTGAGGCGGAGGCGAAGTGGCTCGAGGGACAGAACAATGGCTGATATCAAAATCCGCCGCATGACGTGGCTTGATGTCGAAGAAGTGACGGCCGTCGAGGAGGCCTCGTTCGCGATTCCGTGGACGAAAGAAGCGTTTATGAACGAGATGCTTCGAAACGAACAAGCGATTTATTTTGTCGCCGTCCAGGACCGCCGTGTCATCGGCTTCGCCGGGGTCTGGCAAATCGTCGACGAGGGCCATATCACGAACATCGCCGTCTTGCCGGAATTTCGAGGTCAAGGCGTCGGGAATCAATTGCTTCACGCGCTCGTCACATACGCCCGTTCGCAGTCGCTCGCCGCGCTCACGCTCGAAGTGCGCGTCTCGAACATCGGCGCCCAGAAGCTGTACGAGCAGTTCGGCTTCGAGTGTGCCGGTCGCCGCAAGCGATACTATCAAGACAACAATGAAGACGCCTTGATTTACTGGGCGAAGTTAGGAAGTGAAACCGAATGAACACATCACTCATCTTGGCAATCGAGTCGAGTTGTGATGAGACGTCGGTCGCCCTCGTGAAGGACGGCAAGACGCTCTTATCGAACGTCGTCTCGTCGCAGATTGAAAGCCATAAACGGTTCGGCGGCGTCGTGCCCGAGGTCGCCTCGCGCCATCACGTCGAACGGATCACGTACGTCATCGACGACGCCCTCAGTGAAGCCGGTGTGACGATGCAAGACGTCGACGCCGTCGCGGTCACGCAAGGTCCCGGACTCGTCGGGGCGCTCCTCGTCGGCATCAGTGCCGCCAAAGCGCTCGCGTTCGCTCACAACAAACCGCTCATCGGGGTGCACCATATCGCCGGGCATATTTATGCGAACGACCTCGTCGAAGAGATGGACTTTCCGCTCGTCTGCCTCGTCGTCTCAGGTGGTCATACCGAGCTCGTCTATATGCCAGAACATGGCGTCTTCGAAGTCATCGGTGAGACGCGTGACGATGCGGCCGGTGAGGCGTACGACAAAGTCGCCCGGACGCTGAGCCTCCCTTATCCAGGCGGACCGGCCATCGACCGTCTCGCGGCGAGCGGGGAAGACACGTACAAGTTCCCACGCGTCCGACTCGAGCCAGGAAGTTTTGACTTCAGTTTCAGCGGGCTGAAGTCATCGGTCATCAATGCCGTCCATAACGCCGAGCAACGGGGCGAGACGATTATCCCGGAGAACTTGGCGGCAAGCTTTCAAGCGAGTGTCGTCGAAGTGCTCGTCGAGAAGGCGATTCGTGCCGTGAACGAGAAAGGTGCGAAACAACTCCTCGTCGCCGGTGGTGTCGCGGCCAACCGTGGCCTGCGGGCCGCGCTACAGGCAGCGGCTGACCAAGAAGGCATCCGCCTCGTCATCCCGCCGCTCGCGCTTTGTGGGGACAACGCCGGCATGATCGGGGTCGCGGGACATCACGCGTATGTGCGCGGGAAGCGCGATACACTAGCGATGAATGCGGTTCCTGGGTTATCCTTAGAAGAGAGCATGACAGTCTAGGGGGAAATAGAGACATGACGAAACGCATCATCATTGGCGGGCTCGTCGTACTGCTCGTCGTCGCGACGTTTTTGCAAGTACGAGAGATTATCCGCGCCTACAATATCGCCTATCAAGAAGAAATCGTACCGGAAGCGACACGTGTGCGTTCGCTCACCGGAGCCGAGTCGCTTGAAGGTATCAGCCGGGTCACGGGCGAGAACACGCTCGTCGAGGCGCTGTATGGGTATAAGAACATGGACGACCAAGACATCGAGAGCGTCCTCGTCGTCGATCGCAACTTAGGGATTCAACCGAAGGCGAGCGACGCCTACTACGAACTCTTCCCGGGACGCGAGGCGACTGAGGAAGAGGCGGCGCAGTTCGAATCGCTCATCGCCGAGTTCGATGAGCAACAGCTGTTCGCTCAAGTCATCTCGACCCATGAGGCACGCTACGTGACGAACCGGGAAGAAGAGATGACATTTTACAAAGTGTTCGTCCGTGACGTCGACACGAACGAATACGTCTTCTTCATCACCGAAGACGGCACGAAACTCGACTTCCACACACGTGGCTTCTTGCCACTGCGTTATTTTTAAATGACTTTGAACAGAGGAGCGTCGTCCCGGTAGGGATGACGCTCCTCTGTTTTCATCTTTCATCGCCCTTCAGCCGTCCTGTCCGGCACGCCGCCCTCTATGATTTGTTAATCCCGGCCGATGACTTCAAGGACCATCGTAAGAAACGGTTCGGTATCGAGGCGAAGAACAGCCAATTGAGGAACTCACAAGGTCTGGCCCGCAACAAGACGCAGACCTGAAAGGCACGGCGTTACAAAGCGTGATGGTCATCGTCGCGGTCAACCTAAAGCGAATCATCATCCTTTGGAAAGAGAACACAGATGAAAGGCAAGGAAAAAGGCGATCGGCCCAACACAAGTCGGGCCAATCGCCTTTTTCGCGTTCTCACGCTCATATAGAGCGGAGGTTTTTCAGTGCCTTACCTTGGAGCTGAACTTTTTTATGTTCTTCGAGTCGTTCCATAAATGTGGTTGTGAATGAGACACACGACTCGCGTTTCGCTTCGGTGTTCGGGTCAAACTCAATCTTTAGAGGGGGAGCGGCAATCATCCCGTTCGCAGATCGAAGCGCGTTTTCAATCGTATCGACGGCAGCACAATATTTCGGGTAGTCGGTATCACCAGAACCAAACGCTGCACAAGGTAGAGCGTCTAAGTCCGCGTCATACAAATCGTCTACAAAACCTTCCGCCTCATACGGTACATCACCGTCACCCCATGTGTAGGCGCCGAGTAGGACGCCATCGTACTCCAATAGTGCATCGACGGAAAGGGACTCCAAATCGTCAGACAGCACGACCGTATGTCCTGCTGTGGTCAATGTATGTTGCAACAAGTGGGCGATGTCTTCTGTGTTCCCGGACATACTCACGTATGCAATCAAAATCGTCATGATTATCACCTCAAGAC
Source organism: Exiguobacterium sp. AB2 (assembly GCF_000696055.1). NCBI lineage: Bacteria > Bacillati > Bacillota > Bacilli > Caryophanales > Exiguobacterium > Exiguobacterium sp. AB2. The sequence goes on along the minus strand of NZ_JNAA01000079.1, from coordinate 6,368 downwards.
CACCTTAAATGAAAATGATTCTCATTGTCAATGATTGAATAAAAAAACACCACGTCCGATTTCATGAGGACATGGTGTCTGAGGATTTAGGGCGACGATACTTCTCGCGATGCCACGTATTGATTCGGCTGACCGTGAAGACGAGGAGCGCGAGCACCCACATGAACAGTGTCGTTTGATAGAAGTGGAACCAGACCGACCCGGGTGCATAAAAGCTATGCACCGTCACGTCGACCGGCCAGACGACGAGGCGGATGAAGAGCGTGCTCATGAGCAATCCACTCAGGAGACTGATGAAGATGCCGCTCCACGTCTGGATGATGAAGCCGATGACGACGGGCAAGAAGTAAAACACGATTGTCGGGACGATCGTCGATTCTCCACGGATGAGCTCGGACACGAATTCAGTCCCGGTCGGCACGATGAAGGCGAGACCGGTCAAAAACGCATGCAACCAGTCGATCCGCAGCGCACGGGACCGCATCATGAATGGAGCTCCTCCCATTCCGCATACAGTGCCGTGATTGACTCTTTCGTCGCGTCGGACTCGCTCGATAGCTCCTGTGCCCGCGCGAAGTCGTTGAAGACGTCCGGCTCGCAAAGGAGCTGTTCAATCTCTTCGAGGCGTGCCTCGTGCTGTTCAATCGTGAGCTCGATCTCTTCGATGCGCTGTTTCATTCGACGCTCCTCACGTTGTTGTTCCTTGTCGGCCCGTTGCTTTTTGACGACGACTTGTTTCGTCTCAACGCGTGCGAGCCGGGCCAGTTCTTCGAGTTCTTCTTTCTTCTCGACGTAGTACGAGTAATCACCGAGGTACTCGTCAATCCCGTTCGGCGTGATCTCGAGGACCCGCGTGGCGAGCCGGTCGATGAAGTACCGATCGTGCGAGACGAACAGGATGGTGCCGGGATAGTCGAGGAGCGCGTTCTCGAGAATCATCTTCGAGTCGAGGTCCAAGTGGTTCGTCGGCTCATCCAAGATGAGCAAGTTCGGCTGCTCGAGCTTCAGCTTTGCGAGCGTCAAGCGGGCCCGTTCACCGCCTGACAGTTCGTGGACACGTTTCATGACGTCGTCCCCACTGAAGAGGAACTGGCCGAGCAGGCTCCGTACGTCTTGCTCGCGCATGAGCGGCCAGTCGTTCCAAATCTCGTCGATGACGCGGTTCTTATCAGACAGATTCTGTTGCTCCTGGTCGTAGTAGCCGATCTCGACGCCGGTCCCGTAACGGATGTCGCCGGTGAGCGCCGGCTGTTGTTTCGTCAACACTTTCAAAAGCGTCGACTTGCCGACCCCGTTCGGGCCGACGAGGGCGACCGATTCGCCGCGCTGCAGCTGGAAGCGCAGGTTTTGAGCGATCGGTTCCTCATAGCCGATGGCGAGGTCGCTTCCGCTCAACACATCATTCCCGCTCTGGCGTTTGATCGTGAACGAGAGGACGGCGCTGCGTTCGTCGCCGTCCGGTGCATCCATCCGGTCGACCTTCTCGAGTCGCTTCCGGACGCTCTGGGCACGCTTCGTCGTCGTCGCCCGGGCGATGTTACGTTGGATGAAGTCTTGCATCTTGGCGATTTCTTCTTGTTGCGACTCGAACTGCTTCTTCTCTTGCTCATAGAGGGCCGCTTTCTGTTCGAGATACTTCGTATAGTTGCCGACGAAGCGGCGGCTCCGATGACGCGACAGTTCATAGACGACCGAGACGACCCGGTCGAGGAAGTAGCGGTCGTGGGAGACGATGAGGACGGCCCCTTTATAGCCGCTCAAGTACTTCTCGAGCCACGCGAGCGTCTCGATGTCCAAGTGGTTCGTCGGCTCGTCCAAGATGAGGAGGTCCGGGCTCTGGAGGAGCATCTTCGCCAAGGCGAGACGCGTTCGTTGCCCACCCGAAAGCGTGTCTATTTGACGCTCGAAGTCGTCCGGATAGAACCGCATCCCGTGGAGCACCGAGCGAATCGTCGCTTCATATTGATAGCCGCCCCGATCCTTGAACGTATGTTGTTCCTCGTCATACGCGGCGAGGAGCCGTTCATAGGCGTCCGCATCGTTCAAGATGCGTTCACTGCCCATGTCTTGCTCCATCCGTCGGAGCGTTTGTTCTTGCTCGATTAAATCGGTGAAGACGGTGAGCATTTCGTTCCAGATCGTCTCGCTCGATTCTAGCCCGGAGTCTTGGGCGAGGTAGCCGATCGTGACGTCTTTTGGCTTCATGATGTCGCCTGAGTCGTAGTTATATTCCCCGGCGATGACTTTGAGGAGCGTCGACTTGCCGGCACCGTTCCGGCCGACGAGGGCGACACGTTCACCTTCTTGAATCTCGAGTTTGACGTTCTCTAAAATCGGCTCGACGCCGAATGATTTTGATAAGTTGTTGACTTGCAATAGGATCAAGTGAAAAAACCCCTTTCTCTGTATTTAGTATACTGTATTTTTTAGTCTTTTCAGGTATATTCATTGAGTGGTCATGTGAATTCGTTTACAATCAAGGTGTATGAAATCAGATTCGTGTGTAACGTGTCGTAAAAAGGAGGCTCTTTCCGTTGAGTCAAAACGAACCAAAGATTCCGCAAGCGACAGCCAAACGGTTGCCACTATATTATCGGTTTATCCAAAGCCTGCATTCATCAGGCAAACAACGTGTCTCTTCTGCCGAACTGAGTGAGGCGGTCAAGGTCGATTCGGCGACGATTCGCCGCGACTTTTCGTACTTCGGTGCGCTCGGTAAAAAGGGATATGGCTATAACGTACAGTATCTGTTAGACTTTTTCCGAAAGACATTGAACCAGGACGAAATCACGAACGTCGCCTTGGTCGGGGTCGGTCATCTCGGGACAGCTTTCGTCAACTATAACTTCCTTAAAAACAATAACACACATATCGTCGTCGGGTTCGATGCAGACGAGACAAAAGTCGGCACGACGATGTCCGGTGTCCCGATTCATCACGTCGATGAGATGGAACAGATCATGAAGCAAAACAAAATCGATGTCGCCATCCTCACGGTCCCGTCCGCCTATGCGCAGCCGGTCGCCGATGACTTGGTCCGCTTTGGCATCAAAGGGATTTTGAACTTCACGCCGGCTCGACTTACGGTGCCGGACACGGTCCGCGTCCATCATATCGACTTGTCGATCGAACTCCAGTCGCTCATTTACTTTATGCAACACTATCCATCCGCTGAGGGGGTCCATCAATAATGGAATTTCTACAATCATCACTCGTCGTCGGTATCCCAGGTGGCGTCAGTATTTTTATCATCGCCATCATCGCGCTCATTCTCTTCGGGCCGAAGAAATTGCCAGAGTTCGGTCGGGCCGCGGGACAGACGCTCCGTGAGTTCAAAAATGCCACGAACGGCATGATGAAAGAGCACGACGAGAACGACAAGAAAGAAATCGAGAAGAAAGAGCAATAAGCCATGAACCATCAACCTGATCAAGAACGGGCACTGTCCGATCACTTGACAGAGCTGCGGAGACGACTGATGCTGTCGGCATTTGTCGTCTTTGCCTTATTCCTTATCGCTTTGCCGAGTGTCAAATACGTGCTCGCCTATCTGCAGGCGGACCTCGTCGAACGAGGGCTCGAACTGAACGCCTTTGGGGTCGCGGATCCGCTTATGATTTATTTGAATATGGCGTTCATTATCGGGATCGTGGCGTCCGGTCCGTTTCTACTGTATCAACTGTGGGCGTTCGTCGCACCTGGTCTGCATCCGAACGAGCGGAAAGCGACGCTCGCTTACATTCCAATCATTTCGGTTTTATTCCTCGTCGGTTTGGCGTTCGCCTACTATTGGCTGTTCCCGCTCGTCCTCGATATCTCGACGGACCTCGGGCAAGACCTTGGTCTGACCCAAATCATCGGGGCGTCGAACTACTTCACGTTCCTGCTGCAGTTGACGATTCCATTCGGACTATTGTTCCAGTTGCCGGTCGTGACGATGTTCTTGACGCGCATCGGTGTCGTGACGCCGTATTTCTTATCTAAAATTCGGAAGTACGCCTACTTCGCCTTGTTCGTCATCGCGGCCTTCATCACACCGCCGGATTTGACGTCGCACCTCATGGTGTCGCTGCCGCTTTTCTTCTTGTATGAGATCAGTTTGTCGATCTCACGCGTGACGTATCGCGGAGTGCTCCGACGTGAGAAAGAGGCGCAAGTGAAAGAACAGATGGATTTGATGAAACAGATGAATGAGAAGTGAGCATCGTTCCTTAACGGGACGATGCTTCAGAGTGTAGACAAAGTCATGTTTCAGTTGAACTGAAACATGACTTTGTCGTTTTCTTCAATAGCGCCATCGCAGAAAATCGCTATTTCAAGCGGTTCTATAGTTTGCTTAGATCATGGCTTTAAACAAAAAAGCTGCAGACAAGTAATTTGTCTACAGCCTGGAGCATCGTTCCTTAACGGGACGATGCTTTTTTTGATTGGGAATAAATGTTTTTACCAACAAGATAAACGCTGGACCCACGTGATACGATGAAACTACTTAGACATAAGTCAGGGGGAGAAGCGATGGTTTGGGAGTACTACGGGGATGCAATCATCATCGTCGGTGTGTTGACGACGATGCTATTGATTGCCGTGCTGAGTTTTTTGAAGTCTCCATTCAAGCGGAGACTCGTCTTCTCGTTGACGTTGCTCGTCGTGGGATACGTATCTTGTATCATCGGACTCGTCTTCGTTCGCGGTTGGGATGCGCTGGGCTGGATCATGATTGGTTTCAGTTTGTACGTGGTCGGTCTCGTCACGTATATTGGCGTCGTCATCTTTCACTGGATCAAAGCGCGACGCACGACAAAATCATGAGTGAACCGTTCCGATTGCGGAGCGGTTTTTTTGTCGTCACAACTGCTGTTCAAACTTCTGACATAATTACGTGAAAAATTGAGCAAAGGGATTGTCAAACCTTCTTGTGAAATAGTACAATAAGTTCAGAAAGCAAATGTGATATTTATCACAAACACTAACTTGCCTACCACTCAAAGGAGAGACAACCATATGAAAATCGCAGTCATCGGATGTACACACGCAGGAACAGCAGCAGTTAAAGGCTTACTCGCCAAACACGACAATCTTGACATCACGGTCTATGAGCGGAACGATAACGTCAGCTTCCTCTCGTGTGGGATTGCGCTTCACGTCGGCGGTGTCGTCAAACGTGCCGAAGAACTCTTCTATGCGTCACCGACTGAGCTTGAAGAACTCGGCGCAACGATGCGCATGAAGCACGACGTGTTGAACATCGACACGGAAGCGAAGACGGTCCATGTGAAAAATCTCGACACGGGCGAAGACGTCTATGACACGTTCGATCGTTTGATCGTCACGACGGGTTCATGGCCGATCGTCCCGACACTCCCAGGCATCGAGATGGACGGCATCGAGCTTTGTAAAAACTACGCCCACGCCCAGCGCATCATCGAGCGGGCGACGGATGCGACGAAGATCGCCGTCATCGGCGCCGGTTATATCGGTGTCGAGCTCGTCGAGGCGTTCGAAGTATACGGGAAACACGTCACGTTCATTGATAGCGCCGACCGCATCTTGAACAAGTACCTCGACAAGTCGTTCACGGACCAACTCGAGGCGGACATGACGTCACGCGGCATCGACCTCGAGCTCGGCCAGACGGTCGAAGCGTTCCGTGGGACAGATGGGAACGTCACACACGTCGTGACCGATAAAGGTGAGTTCGAGGCCGATCTCGTCATCCTCTGTGTCGGTTTTCGTCCGAACACGGGCCTCCTCGAAGGCCAAGTCGACATGCTTGGCAACGGCGCCATCATCGTCGACGAATATATGCGCACGAGCAACCCGGACGTCTTCGCAGCAGGGGACAGCTGTGCCGTCTACTACAACCCGGCGCGCACGCACGCCTACATTCCGCTCGCGACGAACGCCGTCCGTATGGGCACGCTCGTCGCCGAGAACTTGATGGCACCGCGCGTCCGCTATCAAGGGACGCAAGGGACGTCGGGTCTTCGTCTCTATGATTGGAATATCGCCTCGTCAGGTCTCACGGAAGAAGCGGCCGGCCTGTTTGGTCTCGACGTCGAGAGCGTCGTCGTCGAGGACGCCTATCGTCCTGAATTCATGCCGACGGCTGAAAAAGTCCAGTTCAAGCTTGTCTACGAGGTCGGCACACATCGTGTCGTCGGCGGACAAGTGCTCTCGAAAGCGGACATGACGCAAGCGGTCAACACGTTGTCGCTCGCCATCCAAAACGAGATGACGGTCGAAGAGCTCGCCTATGTCGATTTCTTCTTCCAACCGCACTACAATAAGCCATGGCACTTCATCAACAGCGGGGCGCTCGCGGCGATGAGAGACAAAGTGAACGCATAAAAAACTCGGGAGCCACGGCT
>NZ_JNAA01000078.1:0-10777 GCF_000696055.1 Exiguobacterium sp. AB2 | reverse complement strand
GGCAGCGACGCTAGTCGCGATGCGGCTCCGGGATTGCCTGCGGAAAGCGTGGGCGTCGGAAGGACGAGCGATTCGATTGATGTTAGTCAACAAGCTGAAACGCCTCGGGATACCCGAGGCGTTTCTTGTTATGAGGCTGTCCCTTTTAGCTTCCCAGGAAGCTTGCAACGCTCGAAATAAATCATTTGGCCGTGCCGGACGATGCGTGCCCCTTTCCCATCATGGTTCGCCTCACGAAGCCGCAAGAGCCCTTTCTCCTTCGCCTCGTGATCGTCCTTCGCGTCGAGCGTCTCGTTCAAGACGATTGTGCCATCGTTTTCAAACGCGGTGATCATATACTGTGCCATCTCCATTGCCCCCTTTGTATCTCCATTGTACTGAATGGTCATTCATTCTTCAAGGGGACGTGTCGCGAGCTCCTCGAACGTGAGTTGACGCGCCGTCTCCGTCCGCGGGATTAATTCGGAGGCCGTCATCCCAATCAAACGGACGGGTTCACTGATTGCCATCTCATCGAACAGACGACGGGCGAGCCGTTTAATCTCGTCATGGTCGTGTGTCGGATGGTTCAGTTTGATTTGATGGCTCCGTGCCTGGAACTCACTCGTCTTGATTTTAATCGTCACGGTCTGGCAACTGAGCTCACGACGGTCGAGTTGACGCAAGACGTCCTCGATTTCCGGGACGACCCGTTCAAACACTTCTTCCGGGTCATCGAGGTCGAAGGCGAACGTCGTCTCAGAGCCAATCGATTTCCGTTCCCGTGTGGGGACGACCGGGCGACTATCGCGGCCGTGGGCGAGTTCAAACAGTTGTGTCCCACGGTCATGGCCGAAGATGGCTTTTAGTTGTGCGACGTCTGCTCGCTGCAGATCGGCAATCGTCTCGAAGCCGTGCTTGAATAAGATTTGCGCGGTCACTTTTCCGACGCCGTGCATCGTGGTGATCGACAGGGGGGCGAGGAACGTTTCGACTTCTTGCGCCGTGACGACGGTCAGCCCGTTCGGCTTTTGAAATCCGGACGCGATTTTGGCGACGAACTTCGACGGGGCGACACCGGCCGAGGCAGTGAGCCCGGTCCGGCGTTTGATTTCTCCGAGGATATAACGGGCCACATATGTGCCGGACGTGCTCATGAGCGCGTTATCGGTGACGTCTAAATACGCTTCGTCGAGCGACAACGGTTCGACGAGTGGGGTGACCGATTTGAAGATGGCCATGACTTGCTCGCTCACTTGGCGGTACGCTTGAAAGCGAGGTTTGACGAACGTCGCCTGAGGACAGAGCGCGAACGCCCGTCGAGATGACATGGCGCTGTGGACGCCGTACTTTCTTGCCTCGTACGAACAGGTCGCGACGACACCACGGCTATGGGGTGCTCCTCCGACGATGACGGGCTTGTCGCGAAGATGAGGCCGGTCCCGCTGCTCGACCGAGGCGTAAAACGCATCCATGTCGACGTGGATGATGAGGCGTTCCATGTCATTCTCCTTTCCATTCAAATCAATTTAAGTCTATTATACCGAACTTTTGTTCGATGTTTTATTTTTCTGCCTCTTGATTGCTTGCTTCGTGTTCACTTGCGTCGGAAACTGTAGGAGCGAGCCGATCCAATTCTTCCGTTTCAACCACACTTGGATGATGACGGTAAAGAGGAGAATCATCGCCCAGGCGAAGACGTAACCGAGCGGCCAGTCGAGCTCGGGCATCTCTTTGAAGTTCATTCCCCAGATGGCGCCGAACGCGACGACGGGGGTCGTCAGCGCCGTGAAGACGGTGAGCGCCTTCATGATCTCGTTCCCGCGAAAGTTCGAGAGCGTCGCGGCGAGGTCGGTCATGGCGATGACGTCGTCCTGATAGTGTTCAATCGATCCGAGCAGTCGTTCGACGCGATACGTCGCGAGCCGGTAAGGCTTCAACTCGTTCAAGTCCATGTCGAGGAACGCCTCCCGACCGGCCTGTAACAGTTCGCGATACGGGACGACTGTATCTGACCAACGTTCGATTTCGCTGCGGAGCCCGAAAATCTCATTCATGAACTCAGGCGGCACTTGTCCGCTCATCTCACGCTGGGCAATCATGAGACGCTCCTCGTACTCGTCAATCCCGTGAAAGTAATAGTCCATTCTCTCGGCGAGCAGCTCATAGAACGCTTCAAGCGGCGTCTCATAACGTTTTGCTTTGACGACTTCACAAAACAAATCGTCAAACCCGATCGTCCATAAGAAATCAGGCCCGACAAAGTAGTGTCCGACCTTTTGAGGTTCCCGCTCAAGCTGTTCATAGTCGAGGGTGAGCGAGCCGTATAGATAGCGATCGCCGACGATGATTTTCGTGACTTTCGCTGTCGTCAGTTGATCGAGCCAATACGTGTACGCCTCCTCGTAACGCTGATCGATGTGCACGGACTCCTCGGGCCGTGTGTACCAGTTCCACTTCATCTTCCATTCCTCCAATTCCATTCTCTATCCACTATTCCCGAATTGATAAGAAAGTTGGCATCTCGGAAGAAGTTTCGTTAAGATGGAGGTACTGAATTAGAGAGAGGTGCTAGCATTGGCGACAAAAATCGGACAGCTCAAAGTGGGCGACACGTTAGACCAATATGTGATGATTAAACAATCTTACCGGGGACTGGCCGGGAACGGGAAGCCGTACTTGACGCTCATCTTATGTGACGAGAGCGGGGAGATTGAGACGAAGCTGTGGGACAGCGCCGACACGGACAAGTATGCGATGAAAAAAATCGTCCATGCCTCGGGTGAGGTGATGGATTACCGTGGACGCACGCAACTGAAGCTGAAGCAAATCTCCATCATCGAAGGGGAGACCGACATCGCACCGTACGTCCGCTCCGCCCCGGTCGCGAAGCCGGAGCTCGAAGCGACGATTCGCTCGTATATCGATGCGATTCGTCACGACGGGATGCGCCAGCTCGTCCAGTCGATCGTCGACCGGAATGAAGAGGCGTACTTGACGTATCCGGCGGCCGTGCGGCACCATCACGCCGTCTACTCAGGCCTCGCTTTCCACGTCATGTCGATGTTGAAACTCGCCGATGCGATGTGCGACCTGTATCCGCAATTGAATCGGGACTTGCTCGTCTCGGGTGTCGTCTTGCACGATTTGGCAAAAGTGATTGAACTGTCGGATGCGATCACACCGGAATACACGCTCGAAGGCAAGTTGCTCGGACACTTGTCGCTCATGGCATCCGAAATTGAAGTCGTGGCCCGTGAGCTCGGTACCGACCGCGAAGTCGTGACGCTGCTTCAGCATCTCGTCCTCAGCCACCACGGCAAGCCGGAGTGGGGATCGGCGAACGCACCGCAACTTCCAGAAGCGGAGATGCTGTTCTTCATCGACAATATCGACGCACGCATGAACATGTTCGACAAGGCGTTCGAAGGCGTCGAGCCGGGGACGTTCACAGAACGCGTCATGGCGCTCGACAATCGCGCTTTCTATAAACCGAACCTATGAAAAAACGGTCGCTCTCATTTGTGAGGGCGACCGTTTATGGCTTATTGTTCAGTTGATTCTTCAGCTGGTGCTTCTTCAGCTGGTGCTTCTTCAGCTGGTGCTTCTTCAGCTGGTGCTTCTTCAGCTGGTGCTTCTTCAGAGGCTTTCACAGCTTCTTTGACTGCATCGAACTGTTGCGAGGCTTTCGCGTCTTTCACGTCGACGTTATATTTTTCAATCAACTCGGCGTAAATCTTGTTCGCATCAACCGATGCTGCTTTCTCGGCTGCGAGTTCTTCACGGATGCGATCTTTCTCATCCTCGAGCTTCAAGTCTTTCTCTTTGCGGTCGACGACTTTAATGACGTGGTATCCGAACTGTGATTGAATCGGCTCAGAGATTTCGCCGACGACATCTTCACGGAACGAGTACTCTTCGAATTCAGGCACCATCGCACCGGCTGAGAAGTAGCCGAGGTCGCCGCCTTGTTCACCAGAACCTGTATCCGTCGATTTCTCTTTCGCGAGTTCTGCGAAGTCCGCACCGTCATTCAACTGCTTGATGATGTCTTGTGCTTCCTCTTCCGTCTCGACGAGGATATGGCTCGCTTGGACTTCAACGTTTTCCTTCGCGAACTGTGCTTCGATTTCTTCGTCCGTCACGTCGACGAGCTCAGATTTTGCTGCATCGACGAGCATCTGGCCACGGAGTGCCTCTTTGAACTCGTCCGTGCCGCTCATGCCGGCTTGTTGAATCGCTTGTTCGAACTCTTCTGTCGAGTTGAACTGTTCTTCTGTTTTACTGTACTCTTCTTCGACTTTGTCTTGCTCGACTTTGTCGCCGTACTCTTTTTCGAGAAGTTCGTTCATCGTCTCTTGGAAAGCGAGTTGTGGGACCATGCGGTCGTAACTCATGTTCGCGATTTCACCGCGTGTGATCTCGCCGCCTTCGAATGAGACGACAGTCGAATCGTCCGATGCGCCGCCGCCGCCGTTTGTCGCAGCGTACGTGCCGCCTGCGCCGATGACGAGAGCGAGTGCAGATGCGCCGACGAGGGCGCCCGTTGAAAACTTCTTATCTTGTTTCTTTGGTTCGTTTGTCATTCCGTTTGACATATATTCCACCCCTAAAAATCAATAAGTTTCTATGTCCGACTATATCACATTTTCTAGATCATGACAGCTGTTCTGTTGCCTGTACAGTATCATAGCACAGAAACGTATCGTATAATGGTAAAAGAGAATGTGAAATGATGGGGTGGGAAACGTGTCGTTAGAAGAGAAAATGAAACAATTGTCATATCAAATGGAGCTGTTGATGCAGTCGGTCGACTGGTCGGACCGGCCCTTCGAATATGAAGTCATTCGGGCGAACTTGACGCGAGACGACGTCGAAGCGTTCTACGCCTTGTTAGAGGAGATTCGCCAACAACAAAACGAGCAAGGGCGTTACGGCTTGTCGTCCGTAGAACCCTTGCTCGTCAATTTCGTCGGGATGTTACACCCGGCGCTCGATGCTGAGACCATTTTAGCGGCATGCGTCAAGCAACAGATTGCGCTCGACGTGACCGAGCCGCTTTATCGGCAGGTCAAGCTTCTTTCGTCAGTTCATCGTCCTCAGGGCGGCGACCGGCCTCCTCGGTGATCATCTTCGACGTCTCCGCAAAGATGTCCATGAAGTTATCTCCGTAGAGGCGACGCACGATCGCGGTGATGTCCGTCAAGTCCGGATATTTGCCGTATAGTTCTTGGAGCGGCAACGAGGCGCGGAACACACCGTTTTCTTCCGGGTCGAACGCGTGAATCGTCTCAAGCAAGAGCGCTTCACCTTCTGGCGTCAATTGGACGTACGTGTTACGCTTGTCGGTCTCTTTCTTTGAGAACGTAAGTAGACCACGGTCTTCTAACTTCTTCGAGAAGTTGAACGCCGTCGAGACGTGCATGACGCCGTACTTGGCGATTTCTGAGATCGAGGCGCCCCCGAGCGCGTGCGCGATCCATAAGATATGATGTTCGTTAATGTTCAAATCGAACGGTTTAATCCAATTTTGCCAGTCCTTCTCGACCGTCTTCCACAATGCTTTACTGAGTTGAATGATTTTATGGCTATACAACATGGCCTCAGGGCCTGTAAACTCTTTTTCTTGATCCATCTCGATCCACCCTTTCCGGATACAATGTGACTAAAACGACGGACGATGACGATAGACCGCTTAGTCGGTCTGTTTCGCTTTCGCTTCGGCCATATCTGACTGTACGTTTGAAAGCTCGTTAAGGTTTCCTTGGATCCGCTCGATTGAAGGCTGAATGTCTTGTTGATAGCGTTCGACTTCGGCTTTCACTTGATCTGCCAGTTCTTTTCCTTGTAACTTACCTGCCGCCGCAACTTGCGACGCATCTTTAGCGACTTTTTGGAATTGTTCTTTCAACGTAGTGATTGTAGACGCTCGGTGTTGATTGGCCGCCGCGTCATTCGCCGTTCCGCGGGCGAGTTTTTTCACGGTCGCAGCTCCTAAAAACGCTACGACGAAGCCAAAAGCAACCCAATCGCGACGATTGTGATTCGACAATACTTTCCCCTCCTCGAGCACGCTGATACTAGAATACATTCTTTTCATATTATTTTACCAAAAAAGAGAGATTAAAAACCTATATCTTAAATAAAATTTTTCAGAACATTCAATTTTGACCGAAAAATCATTTTATTTTAAACTATAGGTAAAGGAAGGTGACCTCCAGTGAATATGCAAAAGCGTTGGGTTGATGACATGTTAGACCTGTATAACGCGGCCAAGCGACTGGGAGATGACCCTTGGGCACAGACAATAATGGAAGCACTCGAGGCGGGATATGAAGCGTCGGAACAGAACGAACAGACGCGGAAACAAACTTTGCTTGAAAAGCGACTGATTGAAATAGACGCCCGTCTAAATTTGTTAAGAAAAGAATTCGAACAAGCGGAATCTGTCAAATCGCGGCAACAGTTATACGAGCAGGCAATCAAGTTACAAGTCGAACGGGCGCAAATCGAGGAAGAGCGGAAACGCCATCACGATTCGATCAATTCGACATAAAAAAACGGACCGGGCGTGCGCCTGGTCCGTTTCGTTTAGACGTGTTTTGAAATGCTAGCGGCGAGGGTCTTGAGCGCGTCTTGTGAATAGTCGTCCGCATGCGTCTCCCACTTGGCCCCGAATCCGTCGTCATGACCGAAGCGCGGAATCAAATGGATATGGAAATGATACACCGTCTGACCGGCGATTTCCTCGGCGTTCGATAAGACGTTCATACCGATTGCCCCTGTCTCAAGTTGAATCGCGTTCGCGATGCGCGGGACGGCTTTGAATACGTCAGATGCGACCGTCTCAGGAAGTTCATAAATGTTACGGGCGTGGTGTTTCGGGATGACGAGCGTATGGCCGTTCGTCACTTGGGAGATATCAAGGAAGGCGACGACAACATCATCCTCATAAACTTTGTGAGACGGGATTTCACCTTTGACGATTTTACAAAAAATACAAGACTCTTCTGTATGCATGGCACGTCCTCCAATCGAATGTAAGTACTCGTTTCCATCATAACATGGAAGCTCGGGCGGAAGAACGATTGTCCGAATCAATCGGCCTCCTCTACAATAAAAGGAACAAAAACGGAACAGGAGGTGGACACGTGAATTATGAGCGTAAAAAAAGACATGACCGGAAGCGACGGCTACGAATCGGTCTCCTGAGCGCGACTGTCTTTCTCGTCGCGGCTGGTCTTATCTATTTCTTAGGATATCAACCGGCTGCTGAAAACGAACGGATTCATGTTCGATTCAAAGAAGCGCTGTTGACCGAGGATGTCGGATTTTTTGAACAGGACGTCGAATATGCGAACGAGCCGCTCACACGGGCCGAGACGCTCCGCTTCATCCGCTGGTTGAACGACGAACCGAGCATTCGTAGCGAGGCGATCGCCGAAGTCGCGACCGACCGTGAAGACGCAGCAGCGAGCGGGGATGGCTTATTCCGACTGATTGACACAGGGGAAGGGCGGTTCGGCTTCTCCGATTATCGGATTGAGCTGTTACCGAAACAATTGACCGTGACGACCGATGTCCCGTACACGAACGTCTGGGTGGACGGGATTCAAGCCGCGCGACTCGAAGAAGCGGGGGAGACCGTCACCCTCGACCGGATGCCGGGACGATACGACGTGAAAGCGGTCGCGGTCGTGGACGGGACGACACGGACACAGGAAGAGACGGTGACGCTTGTCGACGTGGACGAGCTCGCCTTCTCCCTGCGACCGGAGACGAGCGAAGTGATCGCGGGACAGTTCGACCTCGATCGGACCGAGCTGATTGAAATCGAGGTCGAGGCGCAGACGGGCCATGCCATCGAAGTAATTGACGGGCTTATGAATAAACGAACGGACGCGGTCAAGGAAGCCGTCGGCGAGCCGGTGAGCGAAACGGAGCGCGTGTGGCGCTATGACGGGTTTGACGTGACGTTTGACGGCGGTCGCGTCAGTCGCATCGACATCGATCTCGCTAAGGGGCCGGATGACTTGATTGCGTTGATTGGTGAGCCGGCCGAGCGAATCGAGGTGGACGGTGGGACGGAGTGGCGTTACGACCGGCCGCTCCTCGAGTCAATTTTCACGCTGTTCGGTTTTCAAACGGATAAACGCTTCTTGGAACGGAACGGCAAACTGTACGTCGTCATCCGCTGAACGAGAAACGGGACCCTCGATGATGAGGGTCCCGTTTTCGGTAGGCTTGTGATTAGCGTTTACGCATTGATTTCATGACGAACGATACGATCAAGATCAAGATAATCGCACCGAGAAGTGCTGGTACGATGGCAATGCCGCCAACTGCAGGACCGAAGTCTCCGAAGATGAGGCCGCCAAGCCAAGCACCGATGATCCCGGCAATGATGTTCCCGATGACGCCACCTGGTACATCCTTACCTAAAATAAGACCTGCTAACCAACCGATAATACCCCCGACAATCAACGTGATAATCCAACCCATAAAAACATTCTCCTTTCTGTTTTATCCATTGTCCTTCTTAACAATTTTATGGAACAATGGAAGTATTGAATAAGTTTTAAAATGCCTTACAGTTCAGATTATTCCCATGTGACAGCTTTTAAAACATATATCACAAAAAAAGTTGAAAATGAGGGGTGGAGTTTTCATGTTGCACGTCGACAAGTTGAACGGCGGTTATATAGGAAAGCAAGTGCTGCACGATATTTCGTTTGAAGTGAAAAAAGGGGAGCTCGTCGGGCTGATAGGGCTAAACGGAGCCGGGAAGTCGACGACGATTAAACATATTTTAGGACTGCTCAATCCGTTGTCAGGGACGGTCACGGTCGACGGGGAGACGTTAGAGTCTTCCGAAAAAAACTATCGCAAAAAAATAAGTTATATACCCGAGACCCCTATTTTGTATGAGACGCTGACGCTCCGGGAACACTTGGCGCTCATGGGCAAGGCGTACGGCTTACCAGACGAAGAGTTAGAAGAACGGACGCAGCGTCTGGCGAAAGACATGCGGATGGAGAAGCAACTTGGCTGGTTCCCGTCAGTCTTCTCGAAAGGAATGCGTCAAAAGGCGATGATTTTATGTGCGCTCGTGACGAAGACACCGCTCCTCATCGTCGATGAGCCGTTCGTCGGACTCGACCCGCTCGCGATTCGACAGCTGCTGCGATTGTTTGACGAATATAAAGAAGACAGCGCCATCTTGATGTCGACCCACATCCTCGAGACAGCCGAACGCCACTGTGATCGCTTCGTCTTTTTACACCAAGGCGTCGTCATCGCGACCGGGACGGCAGCAGAATTGCGTCAAGCGTACGGGCTCGACGCGCTCGCATCGCTCGACGACATTTATGTCGAGGCGATTGAGGCCGAGGAGCGAAAACGATGAACGTATTTCGACAACGGTTCGGCGTCTGGGTGGAGGACGTCGTGAAATATAGCCGCTACGTGGCGAACGGCGGCCTG
The DNA here is from genome assembly GCF_000696055.1 of Exiguobacterium sp. AB2. NCBI lineage: Bacteria > Bacillati > Bacillota > Bacilli > Caryophanales > Exiguobacterium > Exiguobacterium sp. AB2. The sequence goes on along the minus strand of NZ_JNAA01000078.1, from coordinate 1,315 downwards.
TTGTTCACGCTCTACTTCACGCTCATCTATGGCGCTTTCGTCTACAACCAATTTTTGAACGGTATCGATTCTTCGTTTCCGAGTGTTTGGGTCGTCGCACTCGCCTTCTTGGTTTTGCCGCTCGGTCACCGCCCACGGACGTTACTTCAAGAGGCGGACCAAGTCTTTTTATTGCCGCAACTTGGAAACATTCGCGCTTACATGAACGGTGTTCGCCTCTTCAACGTCGTCTTTGCGGGGGTGCGTGCCATCTTACTCATGCTCGTCGTCTTGCCGCTTCTCGTCCGGACACTCGATGTGACGTCCGGGGAAGTGCTCGCGATTGTCTTGACGAGCGTCTTGTTGTCCGTCGTCGGTCGATTGGCGAAGCTCGAAGGGGTTCGCTACGTCGGGATCATCAGTGCCATCTTTAGCGCAGGCGTCCTAGTTATGGGCTGGCTGCTCGCGACGATCGTGCCGCCACTAGTGGCGCTTCTCTATCTCCACGTCAAACGAAACGAGCGGATTCCGCTTTTAGACTGGCTCATACTTGAACAGGCGAGCAAGGCGCAATTCAACCGGGTCGTCAGCTGGTTCGTCGATTTGCCGGACATGCGAGAAGACGTGAAGGCACGACCGTTTATCGTGAACGTGATGAACCGTTATATACTCAAGCGTACCGACGCGGCTCGATACGTGTATGGGTTACGAATCGTGCGTTCGAACGACTCGCTCGACTTGATGCTTCGGCTGTCGCTCGTCGCCATTCTTGTCATGTGGCTGTCTGGCGGTTGGTACGTCGGGCTGGTTGTCCCGCTCTTCGTCGGATTGACGGCACTCCAACTCGTCCCGCTGTTCAAACGACTCGACTCCGTCTCGATCGCGTCATGGCTCCCGATCACGCGCGCCGAGCGGCTGGCCGCCTACAAGTGGTGGACGCTCCGTCTCCTGGTCATGCAGGCAATTGGGCTTGGGCTCGTGTCCCTTCTATTTGGCGGGACGTGGGATGCGCTCGTCGGGCTCGTCTTGGCTTATGGGATCGTGCGCTATTATTTGGCTAGATTAAAATAAAACGAAGGACACCCGCTAGGCGAGTGTCCTTCCAGATTGTAGAAAAAGTCACGTTTCAGGCGAACTGAAACGTGACTTTTTCGATTTCTGGCCTTGAGGCGCTCTGCCCGAGACCCTGTTCAGGCGGATTGGACGTCCTTGCATGCCAAGACTGCCATCTTCTTGAGATTGAGGGCGGCAAAGGGTAGCATCGCCTCCATGACGTGTTCTCTACCTCTCATTACAAAAAAGTGGCGAGGGTACGAAAAGAGGGATGGATGCGTGT
>NZ_JNAA01000077.1:0-58637 GCF_000696055.1 Exiguobacterium sp. AB2 | reverse complement strand
TGCTTATTGATCAACCAGAAGACAATTTAGATAACAGAGCTATTGTTAAAGAATTGGTCGAATATTTAAGGAAACAAAAGAAAAAAGGCAAGTTTTTGTGGTCACTCATAATGCAAATATAGTGGTAGCTTCAGATAGTGAAAATATTATTGTAGCTAATGAACATGATCTGGAAAATCCTAACCCTAACGAAGTAAAGTACTATTACCAAAATGGAAGTCTTGAAAATGAGAAGATTAGATTTGAAGTTTGCGAAATTTTAGAAGGTGGGAAGCCAGCTTTTAAACAAAGAGAAAATAGATACAATTTCTTGTTAACGGAGGAAACTTAATCATGCCCGATTATTTAAAGTACCAAAAATCTATTGGAAGAGAATTTAAAGCATTTGAAAATAGAGTGAGACATTTGATTGATGATTCACATTGGGGAGAAGAAGGAAAATATAAAGAAGTAATTTTAATGAATTATTTGAGGAGAATATTGCCAAACAACATATCCGTTGGTACGGGGTTTGTAAGGAATCAAAATTTAATTACAAAACAAATTGATATTATTATATATGACAATTCTTATCCTGTACTGTTTTCAGAAGGAGATTTTATAATTACTACTCCAGATAACGTTTTAGGTATTGTAGAGGTAAAATCTAAGGTTACTGTTGGGAACTTGTTTGAAATCATGAGTACGGCTCAGAAAAATGCTCAAATAATCGAAAAGAATTTGAACAGAATCATATTTAACGGTATTTTTTCATATCAAGCAGCATCGTCAAATATCGATAGTTATTATCAGAAATTAAGTATAAATGATATTAATATGGGTGGGTTAGTCAATCACGTTGCTTTAGGAGATAGATTTTTTATTAAGTTCTGGGAGGCAGAAGCTAGAAACGAATCTCCTCACGCTTCGTATCGTTTTTATAAATTGCCTGAGGATTTGACTGTGCCCTATTTTTTATCAAATTTACAAGAGCATATTTTAAAACAAACAAATAATAATTTTGCTAATCAAAGAAGCGAATTCCTCTATCCTATACTTGAAGGGAAAGAAATTCATTTGCAAAATACTTTATCAATACCTAGAAAAAATTCAATATAATATTATAATCAAAATCTAATTTTAATCTTATTAAAAGAAAAAACTTAGCTTCAAAACAATGATTAAGTTGATTCAAGTTTATAGGTCGGTCGTCCGATGAAAAAACATATCGCTAGTGTACCTACTCATTCTTGAATTTCTGGGAAACCTGGGATTTTATTTCGCTAAAAGCAAATGTAAGGTGAGATGTTTCTATCCGGGATTTATGAATATCTCCTACGTATCGGTGAATAAAACGGACTTAAAGAGAGCGAGATTGAGATTGCTTTTGCGTATCTTTATGCGATAGTACATTTTGAACTATGACTGTTTGCTCGTAATCAAGTGTTGGTTAAGCAGTATGCGACCATGTTTCATATGCTCTCAGATTTAATGCTTACATAAAAAGTCTGCCATCACATAACGAACGTTGATGTCTTCACCGGATTTCGATAAAGCGAGGCAGGTGATTTTATTAATCAGACTGCAGACAATATGAAAAATGACAATTGCAAAACAATCGATTTTAAAGGTCATGAGTTGGCGAAAAACATCGGTTCATTTAAAAGATGCATTATGTCATACCAGGGACTAGTATTTATTGTCCTTTATACATCAGAGCATCCGCTAGGCTATCTAATTTATGAACTGACTGTTTCCGTTTGTTGTCATGGTGTAAGAGGTGTGTTAACCAATCTTTGCAACACCCATAAAGCCCTACAAGGAATAGATTAAATATATAGGAGTGATCATACTTCTAAGTGTTAGTGGACTTTAATAATTATCAAATACTAAAGAATTTCTCAATAATGAACCCCTCAATAGTGTATTGGTTTTTGTTTAATTAGGACCAAAATGAACAAGTAAGAAACGTTGCTTTATATTGTTTGGTGTGAAGTCGTATCGAGCAAAAACTGTCAATATTAGTCTGTCGTTAACAAGGGAGTATAATCATTAGTAATACACATGGGCAATTAGATGTATTATACAAACTGTTGGCGGACTCTTTTTTGAATCAAATAATTGAGGTGGGGTATAGATATGTTTGAAACGAAAGAATTACGTGATATTACAATACACTTGCATGGTTTGACGGGAATGAATGAGAAACATTATTTTTATTATGATGAATCGAATAATATCAGGCGGTTTAGAATACGTGAGGGAAGACTTAATGCACCAATCGAATCAAACTTTGTTCTCGGGGGAGTTGTACACGAAGAGAATTCTATCAATTTTGACTATTGTAAGCTGAAAAATAATTTAATGCTTCAAGAAAATGTTGTAGATATTAAGCTAAAAAATATTTCAAAAGGTAACTTTATTCAATGTCTTGAGAGTAAACGATTGACTACATTTTTTGAATGGTTGTTGGAATCAGATTTATATATTCATTATTTTGCTCTGAATCCATTCTATTTCTCGATTGTTGATATTGTTGATTCTGCGGTTGCAAACTCAGAAATCGCAATGAAGTTAGATAGGGGATTTGTAGATGTTATGAAGAGTAACCTGTATACAGCTACAAAGAATGACCCTGAAAAGTTCATAAATTTGATTAGTACATTCGGATATCCCAATTTAATGAAAGACAGGATTGTTCCCTTTATAGAAGAGCTAATTGAATTAATCAGAGTGTATGAGAAAAAAAGTAATCTTGAAGTTGGACTAGTCTCGCTTAGGCATATACTAAAGGAATCGATATCGAAAGGAGAAATGGTTTTTCTAGAAGGTAATAAAGATCATATACTTATTGAAGACTTCATGCATTTCTACTTACAACCAATATATATGTTCATCAACTCCAAACATGATTTTGATGAGGAAAGTACAGTTTTTTCTTTGGTTGAGAAACTGCAACCAAGTTATGGTGGTGAATTAATTACAAATTTTAGTCAATCTGATTCAAAAGATAATAAAATGATTCAAATCTCAGATATTATAACCGGTTTAATGGCAAAATTTCTTGATTATATTACAGGTAGTAATATAAGTGAGATCCAAACAGCTTTTCAAAATTTATCAGAAAAACAACAAGATAACTTCGATAAACTGCGACAGCTAATCAATAAGTCAAATAATTACAACAAAGCATTCTTAAATTATTCGTTAAGTATTGAAGACAGATATAAGTTGTTTTTTCTTGGATTATAAATAATAGAAAAATTACTAGTGGAGAATTGAAAGAAAGATGCCTATATAGAAACTAAGAAGAAAGTAAAAATTCAATCCATTTCATGTGCCTTCGATTGAATAATCGGAGGCTTTTTTACTAGTGACCGAAAGGGGAGGCGGAGATGAAGGGAATCATTGTCCTAAAACATTTATCACTCGATGGGAAGATGCCCTTTAATTCATCCAGGTACTTTATAAAATAGCGTCGACGACCGCATCGTAGGACAACTTATCCATGTGAATCGTTTTGCCATTGATATCGTCGACGAACGCATCGAGAGAACGGTCGATTTGTTGTTTTCTCCACGAATTGAACCACATAGATTGTTTGTTCGGACGGTGTTCGAGCGTACGTTTCGAGGCACTTAAGATAAAGTGATGAACCGGAAAGCCATCTCGTTCTAAGCTCCCGGTGATGTCATCGGCGTATGTAGGCTCAACGAGTGTCATCGGAACAAGAATGACGACGTCGTAAGAAGTGGCAATCTTCACCACCATCTCAACATTGAACGCCCGCCATTCCGGATATTGCTGGAAGTCGGGCAGTCGCATGACTTTAGGCAGATTGTCACGAATGAAGAAGCCGGCTTGTTCTGGGTCGTACAGAAAAGCATTCGCTAGGCGTTGTTGCAATTGTTTGGCGGCTATCGTCTTGCTTGAACCGAATGCGCCGTTGATCCAAATAATCATATGAATTCTCCTCAAACATAATAGCGTTTTATCTATTGTACCCTATCATTTAGGTGAAACAGTTGATACATTCCCTGGTCCATAATAGAATGGATAAAGTGATTTTGTTGGATTGATTACGAAAGGGAATGATTTTATGAAAGAAAACTTCTGGCGCGACCTTCCGCGTCCATTCTTTATACTTGCCCCGATGGAAGACGTCACGGACGTCGTCTTCCGCCACGTCGTCGCCCATGCGGGACGCCCTGATGTGTTTTTCACCGAGTTCGCCAACTCGGACAGCTATTGCCATCCGGAAGGGAAAGGCAGCTTGCGTGGACGCTTGACGTTCACCGAGGACGAACAGCCGATGGTCGCCCACATTTGGGGTGACAACCCGGATTACTTCCGTGAGATGAGCATCGGCATGGCCGAGATGGGCTATAAAGGCCTCGACATCAATATGGGTTGCCCGGTCCCGAACGTGGCCAAGCGTGGGAAAGGGAGCGGCCTCATCCTCCGTCCTGACGTCGCAGCCGAACTCATTCAAGCGGCGAAAGCCGGCGGCATCCCGGTCAGCGTCAAGACGCGTCTCGGTTTCGCGAAGCTCGACGAGTGGCGTGACTGGTTGACGCATCTTTTGAAGCAAGACATCGCCAACTTGTCGATTCACTTGCGCACACGCAACGAGATGAGTAAAGTCGACGCGCACTGGGAGATGATCCCGGATATCGTCAAACTGCGTGACGAGATTGCACCGGACACGCTCATCACGATTAACGGTGACATCCTTGACCGTCAAATGGGATTAGAACTCGTCGAGAAATATGGCGTCGACGGCGTCATGATCGGCCGCGGGATTTTCAAGAACCCGTTCGCGTTCGAGAAAGAGCCGCGTGAGCACTCGATGGAAGAGTACCTCGACTTGCTTCGTCTCCAACTCGATTTGCAAGACAAGTTCCAAGAAGAGGTGCCGCGTTCAATCTCGAACTTGCACCGCTTCTTCAAGATCTACGTGAAAGGGTTCCGCGGGGCGAGCGACCTCCGTGTGAAGCTCATGGACACGAAATCGACAGACGAAGTGCGGGCGCAACTTGATGCGTTCGTCGAGAACTATCATAAAGAAGAAGCTGCGCTTGCCGAGGCGGCGTCGACAGTTGAATAAGTTTTTGAAGGGATTCAGTGTATACTGGGTCCCTTTTTTTCTTGTAGTCATCCACCAATTTTTAGGATATACTAATTATATCGGAAGCCGATATATCGTTAGACGAAGTAAAGGGGACAACTATGGCACAATCAGCTGGAAGCATCGCCTTGACGGAAGCGGTTTATTACATTTTACTGTCGCTACAAATTCCTAGACACGGATACGGCATCATGCAGTTTGTACAAGAATTGAGCCACGATCGCGTTCAATTGGCGGCGGGGACCTTGTATGGGGCACTCAGCAGCCTGGTAGAAAAGGGATGGATTGAGGCGGTCGAAGGAGCAAGCGGACGAAAGAAGGAGTATGTCATCACCATAGATGGACAATCAGTGCTCGAAGCCGAACTTGTTCGCCTTGAAGAGCTCGTCGCAAACGGGAAACAGTGGATTGGAGCAAACCGATCATGAAAACAAAAACAGTTTATCGTGTATATGTCGATTATGAAAAAGAAGAGAAATGGTTGAATAAAATGGCGGCACAAGGATGGTTTCTCGAACAATTTAAGTTAGGTCGTTATGAGTTTAGGCGGGGGAATCCGAATGAGTACACGTATCGGATTGAGTTACTTGAAGAATTGCCTAACAGCCCGAAGTCAGATGCTTACTTTGAGTTATTAGAGGAGATGGGAATTACGATTGTGGCGACCTCGTATCGTTGGATTTACTTAAAAAAACGAACCGAGGAAGGTCCGTTCCAGCTCTATTCGGATATTGATTCGAAAATTCGTCATGAAAAACGTATCTATCAACTATATAGTTTTGTGCTGTATCTCAACTTATTTGTGACATTTCTTAATATAGCGAACGATGCCGTCCCGTTCATATGGATTTTGAATTTCACTGTAAGTGTACTGTTTATTGTATTCGTGGTGAAACAATATCGAAAACTAGTAAAGTTGAAAGAAAAACGACAGCTGGTCGAGCGTGATGTATAAATTAAAACATGAGGAGGTTTTTTCATGAGTGAATTCCAATTTATAACGAGCGACCGGCTGCTGAAAGAAGTCGAAAATCCGTACATCAAGTTCTTATCCATCAACGAGGCCATCAAAAAAGGTGTCATCTTGCCTGACATGCTCACAGACGATGAGGACCTCGACCGTGACGAAAAGATTTTGATGAATGTCGAGTCGGAAGAGCAGCTCGACGAGATTGAGATCAAGCGCGACTTGTACTATAACGTGGAGAATGTTGAGGCGTACTCGGAAAAACCACACGTCGTGGAATTGCGTTGGCGTTATACGGATGCGAGAGCCGAACAGCTCGTTGAGTATATCGTCGACCATCTCGAGACCGCGGATGAGGTTGAAATCTGGAAAGTGTGGGTCGATGAACAGACCGAACCAAGCGTCAAGTCAATCACGCGCGATGAGTTGACGATGGATGCGCTACGTTTTTTAGGTGCAGATGGGTTCGAACGACCGGAATGCCTTCGCGTGACAAAAGCATAACCTGACCGAACGAGATGTCTCGTTCGGTTTTTAGTTTTGTCTCCTCATTTGAAAAAGACTGCTATATTATGAGGAGAAGAGTCAGGAGGGAATACCATGCATATTCTAATCGTCGAAGACGACCGGACGATCGCTTCCGGTCTCCAATATTCACTCGAGCAAGAACAATTCACGACGACGCTATGCCAGAACGTGGCTGATGCGACCAAGTTGATTGAACAACAGTTACATACGATTGACCTGTGTCTGTTCGACTTGTCGTTGCCGGACGGGAGCGGCTATGACTTGTGTCGGCTCGTAAAACAAAAACAGGATACACCTGTCATCTTTTTGACAGCGTTCGATGATGAAGTGAACGTCGTCATGGGACTCGATATGGGGGCGGACGACTACATCACCAAACCGTTCCGGGTCCGTGAACTCATCTCACGGATTCACTCGGTGTTGCGCCGCTACCATAAACAAGCCAGCTCACCCGTTTTGACAATCGGGGCGGTTGAAATCAATACCCAAGACGCCAAAGTCAAAAAAGATGGAAGCGAGATCCTGTTGACGGCGCTTGAATATCGCCTATTGCTCATCTTCGGCAGACATACAGGACAAGTGTTGTCCCGAGCGCAACTACTCGACCAAATTTGGGACATGGGCGGGGACTTTGTGAACGACAATACGTTAACCGTCTACATCAAACGATTACGCGAGAAACTCGAAGATGACCCGCAGCGGCCGACGTTGATTAAGACGGTTCGCGGGATTGGCTATAAGGTGGAGGGATAATATGCTACGAAATCGAGAAATCCGTCTCTATTTGCTCAGTCTGCTTCTTATAATCGGGTTGGCCTCCATCGTCGCAGCGTTGTTCCTATCGATGGAGGCCGTCGTTCTCGTCCTCCTTTTGTCGATCGCGTTCTTGATCGTGACATATCGGTTCACGACGTGGCGCTATCGGGAAATCAATCAGCTGTCGAGTTACCTGCAAGAGATCAGCAACGGCAATTATAAACTCGATGTCCGCGACAACCGTGAAGGCGAGCTCAGTCTATTGAAGAGCCAAATCTATAAAGTGACGAAGATGCTGTCCGAGCAAGGGACGCATCTCGAAGAGGATAAGCAGAAGTTGACGGATGCCATCTCCGACATCTCCCATCAGCTGAAGACGCCGCTCACATCGATGACCGTCATGGCGGACTTGCTCAGTGACCCAAGGCTGTCAGATGACAAGCGTCAAGAGTTCACGCATAACGTGCAGGTGCAGCTCGAGCGGATGGAGTGGCTCGTCTCGTCACTGCTCAAGCTGTCTAAAATCGATGCCGGGACGATTCAGTTCAAACGGGAACCGGTGTCCGTCCCCGTGCTCGTTCAAGCCGTGACGGAACCGATGCTTGTGCCAATCGATATTAAAATGCAAAGGCTCCAAATCGCGGGTGAGGGCGACGTCACGTTCGAAGGCGATTTAAAGTGGACGACCGAGGCGCTCATCAACATCTTGAAGAATTGCGTCGAGCATACACCGGAACAAGGCGAGCTGTTCATCGAGTTCAGCGAGAACACACTGTACACAGAAATCATCATCCGCGACACGGGGAGCGGCATCGCCAAACAAGACATCCCGTACATTTTCCAACGTTTTTATAAGGGTATGAATGCGAGTGACGACAGCGTCGGCATCGGGCTCGCCATGGCCCACAGCATCATCACAAGCCAACAAGGTGAATTGACCGTACGTAGTGAACGCGGAGCTGGGACTGCGTTTCAAATTCGATTCTACAAAGCAATCGTCTAATCGCTTAAGTGACGAAACAGTCACTTTCGAGTCACGGACGTGTCACACTCACTCGGTACACTCGAAGTAGATCAAGTACTGGAGGGTGCATATGAATATTTTAGAAGTGAAACATTTATCAAAAGTTTACGGGAAAGACGAAATGGAAGTCCGAGCGCTCGATGACGTCTCATTCACCGTGAAAAAAGGTGAGTTCGTCTGTATCGTCGGTCCGTCTGGCTCAGGAAAGTCGACATTGTTGCATTTGCTTGGCGGCGTCGACGTGCCGACGAGTGGACAGGTGTTGATCGACAATACGGATATTTACAAGTTAGACGAGACACAGCTCGCCATCTTCCGTCGTCGTCAAATCGGTTTGATTTATCAGTTTTACAACTTAATCCCGATTTTGACGGTCGAGGAGAACATCACACTGCCGATGTTGTTGGACGAGCAAAAAGTCGACGCCGCCCATTTGGAGCGCATCATCGGCATCCTTGGTCTGTCGAACCGATTGACTCATCTGCCAAACCAATTGTCTGGTGGGCAGCAACAACGCGTTTCCATCGGTCGGGCGCTCATCAGCAACCCGGCCATCATCTTGGCCGATGAGCCGACAGGGAACTTGGACAGTCAAAACAGTGAAGAAATCATGAGCCTCCTCAAACTGTTCAACAAGAAGTTCAATCAGACGCTGATCATCATCACGCATGACGAACGAATCGCCTTGCAGGCCGACCGGATCATCTCGATCGAGGATGGGAAGATTGCGAAGAACGAGGTCGTCCGCTCATGAACATCATCAATAAAATGACGATTCGACACTTGCGTGAAAACAAGCGGCGTTCGCTCGTCACCATCATCGGGGTTATCATCTCGGTGGCGATGATCACGGCTGTGACGACACTCGGTTCATCGTTCTTAGACTTGATGATCCGTCAAGACATCGCGGACAATGGAGAATGGCACGTCCAATACATCAACACGAATGAGGAGCAGGTCGAGGCAATTCGAAATGATGCATCGACGAAGGATGTCATCCTTTCAAGTGACGGCTATGCAGAATTAAAGAATTCACAGAATGCCTATAAACCGTACTTATACGTCCGGAACTATAACACGTCAGGGCTCAAGAACTTTCCCGTCGACTTGACGGAGGGACGCTTGCCAAACAAAGAAGGCGAAGTCGTTATTTCTGAGGCCATCCGTCAAAATGCGCAAGTCACGTACAATATCGGGGATGAATTGACGATTGAGATCGGTGAGCGCATGGACGAATCATCAGGTCGCGTATTAACCCAAAACGATGGCTTGATCCGTGACGGGGAGACGATGCTTGAACAGTTGAAAATCGAGGATACGGTGACGTTGACCGTCGTCGGCACGATGACGCGCCCAGCCTGGGAGCCGACTTGGTCGCCGGGCTATACGGTCGTCGGATACATTGACGACAAAGCGTTGAACGGTGCGATCGTCGATACGTTCGTCGCCTTGAACGACGTGAACGGCTCGATCTATGAGGATACGAAACAAGTGATGAACGAACAGAAGATTGAAGGGGTCGCTTATAACTCATCGTTGCTCCGCTATTATGGGGTGACGGATGATGACGGCTTGCGCAAGACACTGTATGGGTTCGGTGGCATCATCATGGCGGTTATCGTCATCGGCTCGATTTCGCTCATTTATAACGCTTTTGCCATCAGCGTATCTGAGCGCTCGCGTTATCTCGGGATGCTCGCGAGTGTCGGGGCGACGAAACGGCAAAAACGAAACTCGGTCTTTTTTGAAGGACTGATCATCGGAGGGATTAGCATCCCGATCGGTATCATCGCCGGGGTGACCGGAATCGGGGTCACGTTCTTGTTCATCAACGCTTTTGCGGAGAAGGCGCTCAACGTGACGGAGAAGTTTGAAGTCGTCGTCACACCGCTCACACTCTTGTTGACGGTCCTCATTTCGAGCGTAACAATCTTCATTTCCTGCTACCTGCCGGCGCGCCGCGCTTCGAAGATTTCTGCGATTGACGCGATTCGTCAGACCCAGGACGTGCGACTGACGTCGAAGAACGTGAAGACGTCGAAACTCGTGCGACGGATCTTCGGATTGGAAGCGGAGATTGGGCTGAAAAACACAAAACGCAACCGGAAACGGTATTTGGCGACGGTGTTCTCGCTCGTCATCAGTATCGTGCTGTTTTTAGTCGTCAGTTACTTCACGGATCGACTCGAACAGTCACTCGAGATGTCACAAGGCACGTATGAGTTCGATATTCTCGTGAACGGGTCGAATCTCAGTAAAGATGACTTACGTCGCTATGAGACGTTGGACCATGTGACGAGCGGGACGTACTTCGAGAACACGACCGTCCAGACGATGGTCGACGAAGCACGGTTACCGAGCGCGGTCACCGAGAATGAAGACTTGGTGTCCACGTTCGTCGATGGGAAATTTGTGTACTACGTTTCTCTTTATCAATTAGATGATGAGAGTTTCGATGCGTACTTGAAGCAGATCGGGGCATCCGCCAGCAATTTTGAAGACGGAGAGATACCGGGTGCCGTCTTGATTGATGAAGTATCGTATCAAGACGTCGACAAGAAGAAATTTGTGAACTCGAAGACGATTGAGACCGAAATCGGCGATACGCTTGAACTCCGGGACGAGAACGCAACGGACGAGACGGCACCGCTCAAAACAATCAAAATCGGCGCCATGACCGACGTCCCCCCGACCGGTGTGATGACGAGCTCACTTGGATGGCTTGATGTGATCGTTCGGGAAGGGACGTTTGAAGAAGATGCGATCGGTCAGTTGATGCAGCAATCGAGCCCATCCATCGCCTTGAACACGAGTAATCCGGAAGCGACGCAACAAGTGATTGAGGCGGAACAAAATATGGACCAATACATCTTCAACGTGTCGGAGCAGCGTGAACAACAAGAGCAGGTGTTGTTGCTGTTATCGATTTTCGTCTATGGGTTTATCGTCTTGATCTCGCTCATCTCGGTGGCGAACATCTTCAACACGATCTCGACGAGTGTCTCGCTCCGTCGTCGCGAATTCGCGATGCTGCGGTCGGTCGGGATGACACCGAAAGGGTTCAACAAGATGGCGTATTATGAGAGCATCTTCTACGGCATGAAGGCGCTGGCGTATGGCGTGCCGGTCAGTGTGCTCATCATGTACCTCATTTATCGTGCGCAAATCAACACGTTCGAAGCCCCGTTCACGTTGCCGTGGAGCGATATTGTGTTCGTCACGGTCGTGATTTTCCTGATCGTCGGTTCTTCGATGCTGTATGCCATCTCGAAAGTGAAGTCGGATAATATCATCGACCGTTTGAAGCAAGAGAATAACTAATCGGAATACATCGGGATTCAGTGTCTACTGAGTCCCTTTTTTTGTAAAATGAGAGAGAAGAAAGAGGTGGGAGCATGGATATCCGAGAAGTATTGAGTGGTGGGGATTTGCGCTCAGTTGGTCACGTTGATGCGGTCGTCGCTTACGTCGGGAACGACCCGGACCGATTCAGCGAATTGATGACCGGCTTGACCGATGACCGTCCCGTCGTCCGGATGCGGAGCGCAGACGCGATGGAAAAAGTGACACGCCATCACCCGGAGCTGCTGCGAGCGCATCAGTCGTCCTTATTCCAGCAACTACAGATTGCCATCCAACAAGAAGTGAGGTGGCACTTGGCCCAACTCATGCCACGGATGACGTGGACGGAGGAAGAGGCGGCTGACATCGCTCATGTGCTCACCGATTGGATTGCCACGGAGACGAGCGCCATCGTCATCGTTAACGCTCTGCAGGCGATATTCGACTTGAGCGCCGTGCATCCGCGATTCCGTGACGAACTGAGAGCCTTGCTCGAGACCCAACTCGAGGAGGGAAGTCCGGCCTTGAAGAGCCGCGCCAAAAAACTTTTACAGAAGTTGTGACCGATGGACTTCATTTCCGGTCTATAAAGATGTAAGTACATCGAGAGGGGGATTCAATTGGACGATCAAGCGATTATCGATTTGTATTGGAGTCGTTCCGAGAGGGCGATTGAGGCGACGGCACAAAAGTACGGCGGCTACTGTCATACGATTGCCTATAACATTTTGCATAGTCGAGAGGACGCGGACGAGTGCGTCAATGACACGTACATGAAGGCGTGGCAAGCGATTCCGCCGACGCGTCCAATGCGCCTCGCCGCCTATTTGGCAAAGCTGGTCCGGAACGTTTCGCTCCATAATTATGAGAAAGCGAACGCCAAGAAACGAGGAGCCGGGCAAGTCCCGCTCATCGTCAGTGAGCTCGAGCACTGTCTTGCCTCCTCAGTCGCGACTGATTCAGAGGTTGTCGAGTTGTTGAACGAGTTTTTGGCCCAGTTGCCGCAAGAGACCCGACAAATCTTCATGGGACGTTATTTTCACTTTCAGTCGATTAAAGATATCGCGAAGATGCGCCAAGTGAGCGAGAGCAAGGTGAAAATGGTGCTGCTTCGGACCCGTAATGACTTGAAGCAAGTGCTCGAAGCGGAAGGGGTGGCGCTATGAACGGAGATCGGCTCACACGTTTGATGGGGGACGTCGATGACCGTTTCGTCGAGGAATCGATGGAAGTCGAGGATAAGAAAAAAGACATTGGCGTTGGATTGGCGGTCTCATCACAGCCGCCGCGGTCACACTCTTCGCCGTGACATGGGACGGCTTCAAAAAATTGATTCCGCTGTCGGACAGCTCGAGCAACATGTCGGTCGCATATATCGATGAAGAGGATATCGATGTCGGGATGTCGTCGGCCAACCTTGCCGAGATGAGTGAAGACGAGCTGTTCTCGAAATGGGAACCTGCGGTGGTACGGGGCGTCGTGCAACAGATTGACCACATCGAGCTCGACTTCAACGGACAAGCGGAATATCAGTCGATTGTGACGATTGGCGTGACCGATACTTACCAAGGTGTAGTTGAGCCGGGAAGCGACATCAACGTGCTCACCGTCAGAGGTGCCGGTTCCGAAGTGCTCCAGTCGGAAGCGTCCGTCGTCTCCGAGCTTCGTCTTGGTATGGAAGGGATTTTCATCGCGGTTCCATATGACGACACGTTTGTTTGGAAGCAGAATGGGGCGACGCTCCAACTGAGCGACATCAGCGACTATGGTTTTCCGGACGGTGAGCGTTACATGTTCTTGAACACGGACGAAGGGCTCGTCTTCAGTCGAGACGCCTATCCGTCGCTACGTGGCGCTGAAACACTTGATGACATAGAGGTGTTCATGATGACTAAGTTTTAGTAGATCATGTTTTATGACTATTTGATTTTTAAAAGATGATGGATTATTATTAAGTCAATATTATAATAAATATGACTTAAAGGATGAGTGTCATGGTGATACAAGGATTAACCAAATTACCTGTCAAAATAGAAATCACACAAGCCATCAAACTACTGGAACGGTTGGCGCATGTGAATACGCTACTTGGAAAACTCGATGTTGAATTGACGCATTCGAAAGCAAGCAAACAATTGATGCAACTCTTATCGCTTCAAGAGTCTGTGGAATCAACGAAAATCGAAGGGTCACAAGTGACATTCACTGACATGATGGAGTCTTCGCTAAAGAAAAGTGACGATTCCGATATCATTGAAATTCAGAACTATATGAGAGCCTTGCAATTTGGTTATGAATCTGTCGAAAATGGTTATCCGGTGACGACGCGATTGATCAAGCAGTTACATGAGATTTTGATGAAAGGAAGTCGAGGCGAAGTCAGTTCAGCCGGTGAGTTCCGTAAAATTCAAAATTTCATCGGGCCGACGAATCGATTAGAAGATGCTTCTTACATTCCGGTAGAGGCTCATTTGATTAACGAATACATGGAGAACTTAGAAAAATTTATCAATACGGATTCTTACGGACGATTGCTACCGCAGAACCATTTAAAGTCAGACGGCTATGTCATTAACGAACAAGCGGCTCCACTTCTTAAAACAGGAATTATGCATGCTCAGTTTGAATCCATTCATCCGTTTTTGGACGGGAATGGACGTTTAGGACGGATTCTAATTGTGCTTTATCTCCTGCAGCAAAAAGCGATCACGCATCCCATCTTCTTTGTGAGTGAAGAACTTGAGAAAGAAAAGGCCCGCTACTACGATTTGCTCAACGGTGTCCGTGGAGACCGGTCGGATTGGGGAAAATGGTTACTGTTTTTCGTTGATGCTTCAGAACGAATGGCGACAAAGTTATTGGATCAATTGAATAAAGCCAATCGCTTGCTGACAGAAGGTGAGCAACTAATTGAAAACGAAGCGGAACGGAAACTATGGATTACGAGCTTTGAACAACCGATTTTGACGGTGGCGAAAGGTGTCGAAATGACGGGCTATTCACCTAACACGGTTCGGAAAGCACTCCATCAACTTGTTGACAAAGAACTCTTGTACGCCTCGAACACAGAGCGGAGAAATCGTAAATATCGAAATTATGCGTTATTACGCATTTTCGTGAACTAAAAGCAGTATGCCGTTTTGAATCGCGAGCAATGAAGGGGGAAATCATATGGACCGCACAATCACTGTCAAAGGTACGGGAAAAGTATCGGCCATGCCCGATTTGATTGTCGTGAAAATGGAGTTGACGTCAAAAGCTGTCCGTTATGAGGAGACGATGAACGGGGCGGCGCTCGCCGTCACACGGCTCCATAAAGCGATTGAGCAGGCCGGTTTCGCAAAGACGGATTTAAAGACGACCGACTTCTCGATTGACACGGACTACGAGAGCTACCGGGACAAGCAAGGCAACTATAAATCGCGGTTCCGGGGTTATGTCTGTCAGCAGAAGACGAAACTCGAGTTTCCGCTCGATACGAAACAGTTGTCCGCGGTCATCGAACACGTCAGCAACTCGCTAGCCGAACCGAAGCTGTCCATCTCGTTCACAATCAAGGATGCGGATACGATTCAAGATGAACTGCTCGCGAGTGCGGCGGCGAACGCGCGCCATCGGGCCGAACTGTTGGCGAAAGGAGCCGGGGCGTCGCTCGGCGAATTGCTTCAAATCGATTACACGTGGGGCGAGCTCCATCTTTATTCACCGACGCGTCTCACGCTCCATGACGAGGTGCTCTTCTCAGAGGCGGCGATGCCGGAACTCGAACCGGACGAGATCGACTTGAACGACTCAGCGACGTTCGTCTGGGCGATTCGATGAGGCGCGTCATCGGATTGGTGCTATTGTTGCTGTCCATCTCCTTGTCGGCCCAAGCGTTGTCGTGGGCGTATGCGTTCGTCGTGTTGGACGGACGAGTGTATGAAGTGATGGATGTTGCCGTATTGGAGGGCGATTTGGGTGAAGTCGTCGGTGAGGTGAAGACGTTGGCGGACGATATGGACGGCAGCTATTACGGGGACGCCTCGAACATGTATCCGATTGGGACGACCTATCGAAAAGTGAACGGGGAAGCGATTGAGAACGTGCTCGCGGTCGAGGACGAGTCGGGGTGGAAACGGGCCGAGTATAGGCATGACGCCCCGTTCAGCATGCGTGACCATTTGGATAAGGTGGCGTATGCCGCCCTAGGAATTGGGGCCGCATTGTTCATTTTCAGTAGAGTGAGGAAACGACAATGAATTTATATGATTTTGTAGACCATATACCAAATCGCGTATTGGATCGTGGCTATGAATATTGGCTCGATGGTCGGGTCGTCGTGGAGTCAGAACGAGAATCGACATATTATCTTACAGCGGAAGGGTCGGAAACATACGAACTCCTCATCACGTTATCAGGTATTGATATTGTCGATTCGTCTTGCGATTGTCCATATACGAAAGGGCACTGTAAACACGAGGTCGCCGCATACTTTTTGTTGCGGGAAAAGGTGGCAGCGCCTTCAAACCGTAATGTGAGACAACAACTCCAAAAGTTAACGAAACAACAACTTGTCGATCTCATCGTGGGGCTGGCGAATGATCCAGAACTGTATCCGCGAATCGCGCGTTCGTTTGATACAAGTCATAAGTCGTTCACTCAAGTTATCAAAGAAATGCGACGTCGATTCAGTGAAAAATTTCCTATCTTCGAACTTGATTATACTTCGTTGTCGAGCTTCCAGTCGTTCGTTGATGCACGAGTTAGTGATGTACTCATTGTTCAAGATCATGAGATGAGGTTAAAACAAGGCATCGCGTTGATTCTCGGAATGTCAGACTATGACTTTGAAGAGTTGAGCGAGATGAGTCTGGAGACGGCAAATGAACTCGATCCGGCTATCTGTTCTGCTATCAACATGCTATCGAATGATGTGGTGTATCTCGAACTATTAAATGTCTTGAAGTCGGTAGATACATGGAACTGGGCAGATTTACATCTAGAAATTCTGAAATCACTCACGTTTGAGATGAAGGACGGATTAGATGTGTTGCGCACATATATCGAGACGTACCGCGAGACCGAAGCGGATGATTATGAAGTCGAGGAGTTAGAGGTGCTTTTAAGGATTATTGAGAAAAGAAGAGATTCATGATGAACGCTTCACCATTAAGGGAATAGTTCTGTGTAGATAACAGAGGTCGTTCGTTTATGGGAGGGAAATCGCATGAAAATCCTCATCATCTATGACTCGATGTACGGTCACACGGAAAAAGTCGCCCATGCCATCAAAGACGGATTCGGGGAACTGCATCAAGTCAGGGCCGAACAAGTCGGTCACATCGGGTACGGGGACTTGGCGAACTTGGACTTACTCGTCGTCGGTTCGCCGACGCACGGCGGAAGGGAGACCGAGGACGTCAAGACGTTCTTAGACGGCATGTCTGACCATGCGTTACGCGGGATGCGAGCCGCTGCGTTCGATACGAGCATGGCCGAGGAAGACCAGGGCTTTTTCGTCGGGAAGATTGTGAAGTGGTTCGGGTACGCCTCGACACGAATCGAACGGTCCCTGCTTGAAAAAGGCGCGGAACCGGTGTTGAAAGAATCGTTCCTCGTCCTTGGGAAAGAAGGTCCGCTGAAAGACGGAGAACTTGAACGGGCTCGTAACTGGGCCAATCATTTGTTTGAGAATTGAGTAAACGCATTCCAAACGGAGTGCGTTTTTTCTGTGGAGGAAGAGTCGAATGGTTTCGAAAACGGGTAAATAGAAGTATGGCTTTTTCTCTAAATAGGAGGGAGAACGATGAAAAAATGGGAACGTGATGTCCTCGTCGGTTGGATTGTCGTTTTGCTCATTGTAGTCGCCCACTATTTGATCACCATCTCGCTCGGGAATAGCTACTTCGCCGAAGCGACGTTGAACCGAATGCTTTGGTTCTCGAGCTTCCCTGCCTTCTTGATCGCATTTGGTGCGGCGTATTTCTTGAAGACCGGAACGCTCACGCTCGCCGTTCGTCGAGGCGTCATTTGGACGGCCGAACTGCTCGTCGCCTTCGCCGTCGTCGCCTGGTTCTTCCGCTCGTTCAATGCGTTGTTTGAGAGCCCGGGTGCGTATTGGTTGTTCGGTGCCGTCTTGCTCGCCCCGCTCGTCTACTTGTTCGAGTTCCGACGACAGCACCATAATCGAAAGGCTCGGACATATTAAGCGCCCCCGAAAGGAGGCGTTTTTAGCATGCGACGGAATGGGAATGGGATAACAGAAGAGACGAGGAGGGATGCAACATGAGTCATTATTTTTCAAGTTCCTATGAAGAGTCGCGCGAGAAGTTTCTCGGCTTGCTCGACACGGTGAAACACTATTACCCGAGCGCACGGTCGATGTCGCACACGATTGAAGAAGGCACGATCGACGTCATCATCGGGGAACCGCCGGGCTCGCGCGAGGCGGTGCTCCTCATGACGATCGGGGAGCACGGCATCGAAGGGTATGCGGGCGCGGCCGTGACGCATCAGTTCGTCGAGACACAGCTTCAACACGTCCGGCACGAATCGACCGGGATCTGTCTCATCCACGCCGTCAATCCGTGGGGGATGAAGCGTTTTCGCCGCGTCAACGAGCATAACGTCGATTTAAATCGGAACTACGTCATCGACCGGGAGTCGTTGCCGCGAAACGTCAACAAAGAGTATGAGGTGATGCGTCACCTGTTCGTCCCGGACGGTGTGATTGACGACTATCATGAAGCCCGCGAGCACATCTACTCGTTCCTCGGCTCCGGTATCAAGCTCGACGGGTTCGAGGCGATGAAGGAAGCGAAAGGGATGGGGCAGTATCAGTTCCCGAAAGGCGTCTATTACGGCGGCGATGCCGATGAGCCGTCGGCCACCTTTATAAAAGAAGTGCAGCACGACCTGCTCGAGCGCTACGACCGGGTCGCCCATATGGACTGGCACACCGCGCTCGGCCCGACGAACGAAGTGACGATGGTCGTCAGTGAACGGGATGGCCGTGACGTCGACACGTTGAAACAGACATACGGGCTAACGAACGTCCAAACGTATGATCCGCAGGACGTGCTCGGGGATTCGACGAACCATTTCTACTATGTCCGCGATACCCACTATCCGGACAAACGGCTCGTCTCGGCGTTGTTCGAGTTTGGTACGTTCGGGACGTCGACGAAAGCGACGATTCGCGAATTTTTGACAATCATTCTGGAGAATCGCCTCTATTTCGAAGGGACGAAAGACCCGACGGCGCGTAACGAGATTCGTAAAGAATTTATGGCCATGTTTTATCCGGAAGATGCGGCGTGGCGCGAAGCTGTGCTCGCGGAAGGGGCGAAAGCGGTCGAGCACGTCTTACGGGCCGAGGAGCTGTGGCGCGCGCGTTGACAGGTTTTCACTTCCACAGAACGGGAAAAGTCGCTTGTGGGCAACAACGGCTCAACACGAATCATCGGAGGTCATACAATGGGGAACTATATTACGGCACATGACGGGACAAACATTTATGTCGACGACGTCGGCACTGGGGAAGCGGTCGTCTTCTTGCACGGCTGGCCGGCGAACAACAACATGTTCGAGTATCAGAAGAATGCGCTACTCGAGGCAGGTTATCGCTACGTCGGGATTGATTATCGCGGCTATGGGAAATCGGATGCCCCGGCGACGGGCTACGATTACGCGACGATGGCGTCTGACGTGCACATGGTCGTCAACGGGCTCGGGGTCAAGGACTTCACGCTCGTCGGCTTCTCGATGGGTGGCGCGATCGCCATCCGCTATGCGGTCGACTACCCGGACGACGGCTTGAAGAAATTAGTGCTCGCCGGAGCCGCCGCGCCGGTGTTCACACAACGTCCGGACTATCCGTACGGGATGACAAAAGAAGAAGTCGACGCGTTGATTCAAGACACGTTACAAGACCGCCCGAAGATGCTCGAAGGGTTCGGGGAGATTTTCTTTGCAAAAGAATACTCGAAACCGATGCAAAACTGGTTCCATCATCTCTCGCTCGTCGCATCGAGCCAAGGGACAATCGCTTCGGCGAAAGCGTTGCGTGATGAAGACCTACGAGACGATTTGCAACACGTCGCGGTCGAGACGCTCATCATTCACGGTGTCCATGACAAAATTTGCCCGTTCGAGTTTGCCGAGGAGATGGAAAAAGGGATCCCGAACGCACGCATCGAACGGTTCGAAGAGAGTGGGCACGGGACAGTGCTTGATGAGATGGTGAAGTTCAACGAGACGTTGTTGCGGTTCATTTGATGGGACAAGGCGCCTGATTTTGGGCGCTTTTTTTACGTAACGAGACGGATAGCACAGTTTTATTTCGGGTATACATAATGTGGGAGACACGTCGTCGGATTTGCTCATCCGGCAAGCGTTTTCAATCAGAATGGACAAATCGATGAAAGGATGGTGAAACAATTGTGGGGAGCGACCATTTATTGCGGTCGTCCGCACGATTCATGGTACAATGATGGGGTGGATTAACAGATTGAGGAGAGATTTGAGATGAACATCGCTTTCTTTTTATATCCGAAAGAAGACGTCAAATATTTAGACCCGGAGTCGACGGTACGCCAAGCGCTTGAGAAGATGAAACATCACCGTTTCACCTCGGTGCCGCTCGTGTCCGAGAACGGCTTTTATGCCGGAACGATGACAGAAGGGGATTTACTCTGGGCACTCGCCGAACAGCTTCGCGGGGAAGAAGACTACGAAAAAGTGCTCCGGACACGTCTGAAAGATATCAAGCAACGCGTACGCTATAAACCGGTGGCGATCACGGCGCAAATCGAGGAGCTCGTTGATGCAATCACCGATCAAAACTTCGTGCCGGTCGTCGATGATGGCAAGTATTTCATCGGTATTATCCGGCGCCGTGACATCATCGAGTATTACTCGACGAAGTTGCAACAGCTCGAGAATAAAGTGAACTAAACGGGAAAGCCAAGTCGTCTCATGACTTGGCTTTCCTATTGTTCGCGATAAGGGGGATTCAAGATGAATGAGGAAGAAACGTTTGTGATTGAGTCGGCCTCACCAAACGAACGCTACGTCTGTGTCTTTGAGGACGACGGGGAGACGGGGTACGTTTATTTTTGCCCATTGAACGATGCGTTAGAGATGGAAGGGGTTGCGGATGCGCTCTGGATTTACGATCAAATTTCACCACCGATTGAAGCATGTGAAGAAGTCGGGTTCGCCTGGAACGACCGGTCATCGAGAGTCGCGTTCATCGTGGACGGAGAATGTTGGGGAATGCTCGACCTGGCTACGAAACGGAAGATGACTGCACCGCGAGAGGATAACGCTATCGTCTCGCTTTCGATTGAACTATGGGAAGCGGGTATCCCGGTGTCAGAGGGAGAGCCCCTCCAAATGAAGGTCGAGCGCTGACATTCATGAAAAGCTTATTGATATAAGCAGTCACCATCGCTTTGTCCATCTTCCTTCTATATGGCTACAATACGTTTGTTCCGAAGAACCTCCTGACATTCATGATTGGCCTTCCAATCTATGTTGGTATCGTTTTATGGGTCGTACATCTGTTTGAAAAAAAGCAGAACATGTCTTCACGCTGACATGAATGCAAGTTTGTCCGGAGAATGTTTACAAAGATTGGAGACAGGCGGCGAAGTACACGATAAAACGAGCGATACCGAAAGAGACGACTTTCCTATATGAGAAAGTCGTCTCTTTTTGGCGTGTTTCTTTTACGAAAGTGGCACGAAATGTGGAAGCATTCATTTTTTGAGCTCATCGATGACTGCGTCGGTCAATCGTTCTTCATCAAATCAAACAACAAATGGATGATTGATTATGATGTCCCGTTTATTTTGCCTTCAAACGACGTGAGACAGCGGTCAAGATAGCAGCGAGGATGACCATGAGACCACCAATCCATGGCGTATGGACGAGACCAATCAAGTCCGCGACGATACCGCCGATGGTCGCACCGAGTGCGATGCCGATGTTGAAGGCGGCGATGTTGAGCGCCGACGCGACATCGACCGCGGCCGGTACATATTTTTCAGCGAGTTGTACAATATATAGCTGAAGTCCAGGTACGTTCATGAAGGCGAGCAGTCCCATCAACATGATGGCGATGAGGCCCGCGACTTTGAACGGAATCATGAACGACATGACGACATGACGGCCGCGTGGACGATGAACATATAGAACAACGCCTTGGACGGGTTTTCATTGGCGAATTTACCGCCCGCCCAGTTGCCGATGGCGACGGCGATTCCGTAGACGAGCAGGACGATACTGATCAAGCTCGGGCTGATGTTCGTCACGTCCTGCAAAATCGGCGTCAAATACGTGAAGGCGACGAACGTGCCGCCGTAACCGAGCGCGGTGATCAAGAAGCCGAGTAGGATACGGCCGTTCGTGAGCAATTTCAACATATCCGAGAACTTCGCCGGCGGTGACTGCTTCAAGTCGTTCGGGATCAAGAAGAAACTGGCGATGATTGAGACGACCCCGAGTGCGGCGACGGCGAAGAACGTGGCGCGCCATCCGAACGCCTGCCCGATGAACGTGCCGAGCGGGACGCCGGTGACGGTCGCGACCGTCAAGCCGGTGAACATGAGGGCGATGGCACTCGCCTTCTTATGTGGCGGGACGAGTTGGACGGCGATGGTCGCCCCAATCGAGAAGAAGACCCCGTGAGAAAAGGCGGTGATGAACCGGGCGGCGATCAGCAGTTCAAAACTCGTCGACAGGGCGGAAACCAAGTTTCCGATAATAAAGACGACCATGAGTGTCATGAGTAGCGTCTTGCGATTCATCCGGTTCGTGAGCGCGGTTAAAATGGGTGCGCCGACGGCGACGCCGATCGCGTAACCGGAGATGATGAGACCGGCGAGCGTGATGCCGATATTCAAGTCACTGGCGATGGAGGCGAGCAGTCCGACCGGAACGAACTCGGTCGTCCCGATGCCGAAGGCGCTGATGGCGAGGGCGAGCAAGGCCAGCCTCCCGTTTTCATGCCATACAACATCCCGGTCGAGGCGACGCTCGACGTCATCGGCGGCAAATGGAAAGTCGTCATCATGTGTCATCTCATCAAAGGCGAACGCCGGACGAGCGAGTTGAAAAAGCTCATGCCGAACATCACGCAAAAAATGCTCACGCAACAGTTGCGCGAGCTCGAGGCGGATGGGGTCATCATCCGCACCGTCTATGAACAAGTACCACCGAAAGTCGTTTACTCGCTTTCGGACTACGGATGGTCGCTCCAACCGATTTTGGATGCGATGTGTGCGTGGGGAGAGGGACATATCGAACAGACAGGCGAAGACGTCATCTCCTAATCAATCGGTCGCACAATAGGGTGCGGCCGTTTTTTGTTGGCTCAACTCGGGTACAGTCACAGAGACAAGGAGGGGACAACATGGAAGTGAAAGCGTATCGATTTGAAGATGACGGTTCAATCCCGAACAACCCGTATTTTCCGGTGTTGTTATATAAAGAAGCGTTCGCCGAGACCGATGCCATCCAATCGACGTTCGAGAACAACGGTTGGGGCAACAGCTGGGTGAACGGGGTGTTCGACTATCACCATTATCACAGCAACACGCATGAAGTGCTCGGCGTGAAGTCAGGGCGGGCGACGGTGCAGCTCGGCGGGGCGACGGGGGATCTTGTCTCGCTCCAGGCGGGAGATATCTTGATTTTGCCGGCAGGGACCGGTCACCGCCGATTGGAGGCGAGTGAAGACTTCGCCATCGTCGGGGCGTATCCGGACGGACGCGACTACGACACGTTGACGGGGAACCCGGAAGAACGGCCGGACAGCGTGAATCGAATCGAAACGATTGCCAAACCGGAGACCGACCCCGTGTTCGGGACGGCCGGTCCGTTGCATACCGAATGGAACAAGGAGGAGACGACATGAACCGCATTCCACATTCATTGATTTTAGCGACCTTGAAGCAACAGGTCGTCACGTTACCGGACGGGCGCGAGGTACGTACGCTCGGACAAGGCACGTGGCGGATGGGTGACGACGACTCAAAACGAAAAGCTGAGATCGAGGCGCTCCAGACGGGGCTCGATTGCGGGTTGCACGTCATCGACACGGCCGAGATGTACGGGGAAGGGAAGGCCGAGTCGCTCGTCGGCGAAGCGATTCGAGACCGGCGCGACGACGTCTTCCTCGTCTCGAAAGTGTATCCACATAACGCCGGTGGCGACAAACTCGTGCAGGCGTGTGACGCCACGCTCGAGCGGCTCGGGACGGACTACCTCGACCTGTACTTGCTCCACTGGCGCGGCGACATCCCGCTTGAGGAGACGGTCGACGGGCTCGAGCGGTTGAAGGCGGACGGGAAGATTCGGGCGTGGGGCGTCTCGAACTTTGACGTCGACGATATGAAGGAACTGCTCGCCTTGCCGAACGGGAAACACTGTGCCGTCAACCAAGTGCTGTACCATCTCGGCAGCCGCGGCATCGAGCACGACTTGCTGCCGTTCCACGAAGAACAAGGCATCCCGGTCATGGCGTATTCACCGCTCGCCGAAGGAAGCGATGTGAAGGAGAAAATCTTTAACGACGAGACAGTGAACCGGATCGCCGAGGCGTATAGTGCGACACCAGCTCAAATTCTGCTCGCCTGGACGACGCGGAGCGGCAACGTCATCGCCATCCCGAAAGCAGGGCAGGCGGCGCACGTCGAAGAGAACGGCGCGGCGATGCTCCTCAACTTGAGCGAGGACGATTTAGATGCACTCGACGAAGCGTTCCCACCACCGAGCGGGAAAGAACCGCTCGATGTGATTTGACGAAAAAGCAGGTGAGACCACAATCGCGTGGTCTCACCTGCTTTATGTGTTTAGTTCGCGAGCGGATGCTTCAACAAATAGTCTTCAATCTGCTCGAGCGTTTCTTTCAACACGCCGTCCTCAAACGGTGACTTGAGCCCGGCCAATTCGACGAGCTCGAGGAACGAGCGGCTGCCGCCGGCTTGGCAGAGCGTGAGGTAATCGTTCCACGCCGCCTCGCGGTCCTCATGCATGCGTACCCAGAACTGGAACGCACACACTTGTGCGAGCGTGTAGTCGATATAGTAGAACGGGCTTTGGAAGATGTGGCCTTGTTGGTGCCACCATGCCCCTGACTCGAGATACGCGTTCTCCTCATAGTCACGGTGCGGGAGGTACACCTTCTCGAGGTCACGCCATGCCTGGCGACGCTCCGCCGCCGTCATGTCCGGATTCCGGTAGATGACGTGTTGGAACTCGTCGACGAGGACACCGTATGGGAGGAACGTGACGCTACCGGCGAGGTGATTGAACTTATACTTGTCGACTTGGTCGCCGAAGAACAGCTCCATCCATGGCCAACAGAAGAACTCCATCGACATCGAATGGATCTCACACGCCTCGTACGTCGGGAATGCGTATTCCGGTGTCTTCAAATGACGGCTCTCGAACACTTGGAAGGCGTGGCCGACCTCGTGCGTCAAGACGTCGATGTCCCCGGCCGTGCCGTTGAAGTTCGAGAAGATGAACGGGAGTCCTTCTGACGGGAGGTACGTACAGTAGCCGCCGCCTGACTTGCCCGGTTTTGCCGTCAAATCGAGGGCGCCGCGCTCTTGCATGTACTGGAAGAACGCATCTGTCTCATTCGACAGCTCCTTATACATCGTGTTGCCGCCTTCGATGATGAACGCTTCGTCGCCTTGCGGCGTGGCGTTGCCGTCCGGGAAGACGAACGACTCGTCGTAGTACGTGAGCGTGTCGACACCGATCCGTTTCGCTTGTTTCTCTTTTAAACTCGAGGCGAGCGGGACGATGACGTCACGGACTTGTTTCCGGAAGTTTGCGACGTTCGACTCGTCGTAGCCGACGCGTTGCATCCGGGCATAGCCGAGCTCGACGAACGACGGGAAGCCGAGGGTGTGGGCGATGTCGGTACGGACCCGGACGAGTTCGCCGTAGATGCGGTCGAGCTCTTCTCCGTTATTGCTTAAATATGTATAGCGTGCCTCTGATGCCGCTTTTCGTACCGAACGATCAGGGGACTGGAGGTATGGACCGAACTGGGACAAGTTGAGCGTCTTGCCGTCGAACTCGATCTGGGCGGCCGACATGACTTTCTGATAGCTCGTCGAGAGTCGGTTCTCTTCCTGCAGTTTCGGGATGAGCGACTCATCGAACGTTTTGAGCGCGCGTTCGGCGAGCTCGAACAGTTGGCTGCCCCATTCTTCTTCAAGTTGGCTACGCAGCTCGTGCTCAGTCAAGACGCGGTAATACGCCTGCACTTCTTTCTCGTACACCGGCAACGCATCGTCAAAGAACGTCTGCTCGGCCTCGTAAAATGCGTCGCGCGTGTCGACTGAGTGGCGAATCGCGACGAGTTGACTTTGCGTCTCAAAATCGTTCCGCTCCTTGTTGATTTGGCGAATGAGTTCGTTCGCTTCTTCGAGTGTGCTCGCTTGTTGCAATTCGACTGAATAGTCCGACAATCGGCTGTTTAGAGCGTCCAAGTCGGGCCGTGCATATGACAATTTTGTGAAAGTCGTCATTGTAAGCGCCTCCATGATGTGAAATTTTTATAAAGTGTAAAAAGGGCTTGCAAAAGCGATTGCACACTCGTATTCTTACGATGTGTAAACGAATTCGCACTACCTTAAGACTACTATACCGTTTCTAAGGTAGGGATTGAAGTGCGAGCTTTTCGGGTATAAAAGCTAAGACTTTGATTAACAGAACATGTTGGAGGGATTAAGCTATGGGATTCTTTAAAAAACTTTTTGGTGGTAAAGAAGAACAACTTAACGCGGTTTCACCGCTTACAGGAAAGGTCATCGACATCACGAACGTTCCTGACCAAGTGTTCTCACAAAAAATGATGGGCGACGGCATCGCAGTCGAGCCGACAGACGGCAAAGTCGTCTCACCAGTCAACGGGACAATCGCGACAGTGTTCCCAACGAAACACGCGATCGGTATCAACGCGGATAACGGTGCGGAGTACTTGATCCACATCGGCCTCGACACGGTCAACCTTAAAGGGGAAGGCTTCGAGACGCACGTGACAGAAGGCCAAGCGGTCAAAGCGGGCGACACGCTCGTCACGTTCGACCTTGATTTCATCAAAGCGAACGCGCCATCGACGATCACACCGGTGATCATCACGAACCACGACAGCTTCGCAGTGAACAAGCTCGTCGCAGAAGGCGACAACGTCACGGCCGGCTCGTCTGAAGTCGTCGAATTGACGAAGAAATAAGATGATTTTCTTGCTCGGAGGCAGTCGCTTCCGAGTATTTTTTTGTCGTTTCGGGAACTATAATGAGAGAGAGGGGGAGAGACACATGGATGGAAAGAACGCACCGTACCGGGGTTACGGGGATCGGATTCGGATTTTACGTGAGCGGGCCGGCATCTCGATTGAGGCGCTCGCCGACAAGCTCGGGGTCGCGCCGTACTTTATTCGCCGGACCGAACTGAGCGAAGTATACCCGACGATGCCTTACATAGAGGCGCTCGCCGAGGCGCTCCAGATTGACGCGAACTACTTGGCCCGCCACATTTGGACGGGAGAGTCGCTGAAAGTGCTCATGAAAGGGAAAGTCCCTGAAATCGAACAGATGCGACTCGCCTATGACGAGGCGATGCACGGCAAGTCGACCGAGGACATGCAGCTCGAGCTCGAGGCGAGGATGCGCATCTTTGATTTGATGCACGAGGAGGAGTTGCGTCGCATCTTCGCCGAAGACGAAGAACCGACGAACCATCACGCGCTCGAGGCACTCGTCGACGCCGTGCTCGACCTCGGCCGGGCCCAGGACACGTCAAACCGAATCGTCCCGTTCGCCCGTTACGTCGACCGGCTCGTCCCGGAGCAGTTCACCGAGAACTCGTTCCAGTACACGGAGTTCGGGGTCGTCACCAAATCGTATCGATTGCAATGAAAAAGCAGCCGTCCAAATTGGACGGCTGCATTTCGTTTAGCGCGACATGCGCGCTTCATAACGGACTTTCGGTTTTGTCCCGGCGAGTAAGAAGCCGAGCACGATGTTCAGAATCGTGAGCACCCATCCGACGTAACCGAACGTGTAGGCGAGGCTCGCGACCATCGTCTGCCAGTCGAGTAAGGAAGCGGCGTCACCTCGTACGGTGAAGCGGATGATCGTGAACCCGACGAGCGTCGTCGCCGTGATCAAAATCCCGATCCAGGCCCCACCGAACCGCGACGTCTGGGAACGCCGGCTGACCGGGTACCAGAACGCAAGCGTTCCGAGGAACGTACTTCCCGCATATGCGAGCAAGATTTGCCACAACGCATCGGCTTCCAAGAAGACGGTGTAACAGATAAACGTCGTGAGCGTCGTCATGAATGTAAAAATCAAAGCTGCGAGTAATCGTGATCGCATAGTTCGTTTCCTCCTCATTTTGCACATTCTTTAGAGTATACGAAAACGAAAATGCTGTAAACGTTATTGGCGATTCTGTAATATTTGTCTCCATTGTTTCAATGCGTTGTTTCCATAGAACAAGACGCCACCGCGATAGAATTTTGAGCCAATCCAAAGGATGACGCCAATCGAGCCGAGCGTGATCCCAATCGACAGGGCGACTTCCCATACCGGCACGTCGACGAGCATGACCCGGAGGAACATGAGCATCGGTGTGAAGAACGGGACGAACGACAGAATCGCGACGATCGGTGCGTCCGGATTATTCAAGCCGAACATGGCGGCGAGGAAACCAGCGACGAGGAGCATGATGACTGGCATCGTCATCTGTTGTGCCTCTTCGACACGGCTGACGAGCGAACCGAGAACGGCGAAGAGGGCCGCATACAGCAGATAGCCGAGCGCGAAGAACGTCAACAAGTAGAGGACGGCACGGGCATTGCCGGCGTTCTCAATGACGGACTGGGCCATCTCATTGCTCCGGGCGCTGAAGTAACCGAAGCCGAGGAAGATGCCGATTTGGAGCAACGCGAGCGTCCCGATGGCCGAGATTTTCGCGAGCATGTGCGTCACCGGGTGCGTCGTCGAGATGATGAGCTCCATGACGCGCGACGATTTCTCCGTCGTGACCTCGGTCGAAATCATCGACCCATACGTGATAATCGAGACGTAAAGGAGCATGAGCATCACGTATACGAAGGCGAACGACGAGAACAGCTCGTCGGAGTTCTCCCCGCCGCGGCCGAGATACGATTCTTCGACCGGGATCGGCTCGTTGAGGGCGGCGATAACGGCCGGGTCGACATTCGCCGAATCGATCAACTCGGCGTTCCGCACTTCACGGAGCGCCGTCTGAAGGAGTGTCGTGAACTCCGTCTCCGGACGTTCCGACAAGACGCGGGCCGAATAGCCGTCGATGAAGGCGACGACTTCGTAGTCGCCATTATCGAGTCCTTCTCGTGCCTCGTCCTCGGTGACGTTTGACGCCTCGACGTCTTCGTAGCCGAGCGACTGCATGACGGTGACAAGTTCTACGTTCTCCGTGACGAGGAGCGCCTCCCCGCTGTCCGTGTCCGCGAAGTTTGATAGGATGCGATCGATGTTCGTGAAACCGAAGATGAAGAGGATCGTCAACAGCGTCGAGATGAGAAACGCCTTGGAACGAAGTTTCGAACGTAACGTGAACGAGTAGAGCGGTCCGAAGTTATGAAACATGTTGGCCGACCTCCTTGATGAAGATGTCGTTCAGAGAAACAGGCTGGCGCATGAACGTCTTGACGGAAGCCCCCGCTTGGACGAGGGCGCCGAGCACGGCGTCACTGTCATCGAACGAGGCGAGGCGGACAAGGTGACCCGTTTTATGCGGTTCGACCGCGCGGACGACCGGGAGCGCCGTGACGACGTCGATTCGGTCCGTCTCAAGGAAGAGGTCTGGCTCTTCGTATCGGGACTTGATGGACGTCACGTCGCCGCTGACGACGGCGCGCCCACCCTTCAAGATGCCGATATGTTGGCACAGCTCCTCGACGTGCTCCATCCGGTGGCTCGAGAAGACGATTGTCGTCCCGGCGTCACGAAGGGCGAGCACTTCCCGCTTCAGAATTTCGACGTTCACGGGATCGAGCCCACTGAACGGCTCGTCTAAGATGAGGAGCTCCGGGTTGTGAATCAGCGCGGCGACGAGCTGGACTTTCTGCTGGTTTCCTTTTGACAGCTGCTCGACGCGCATCGTTTCATATTGAGGAATCTCGAGTCGTTCGAGCCACGACTTGACGGCTCGTTTCGCCTCGGCCGAGCGAATGCCTTTTAGACTTGCGAGAAAGACGAGCTGGTCGCGCACGGGCGACTTCGGATAGAGCCCGCGTTCTTCCGGCAAGTAGCCGACGAGGCGATGGTCGACGACACGCCCGTCCCACGAGATGTTGCCGTCGCTCGGTTTCAAGATGTCGAGGATCATTCGGAACGTCGTCGTCTTGCCGGCGCCGTTTGCTCCGAGTAACCCATACATCTCGCCTTTCGGTACGGTGAAGCTCAAGTCGTCGACGGCCGTGAAGTCGCCGAACTGCTTCGAGACGTGATCGATGTGTAATGTCATGTTTATACCCCCTTCAAAAAAGTGTCTACGCTTAGCGTACGCCTTCGTGAGCAAAAAGTTTCACATTTCTTCAAAAATGATTTATCTTGAAATCAAGATAAAAAAGGAGGACATGACATGACACTGCAATCAGTGGGCATCCATCACATCTCGGCGATGGTGAAAGAGCCGCAACGGA
Source organism: Exiguobacterium sp. AB2 (assembly GCF_000696055.1). NCBI lineage: Bacteria > Bacillati > Bacillota > Bacilli > Caryophanales > Exiguobacterium > Exiguobacterium sp. AB2. Next base: position 28,210 of record NZ_JNAA01000077.1, on the reverse strand, counting down.
CCATCGACTTTTACGGTGACGTCCTCGGACTCCGTTTCGTCAAACAGACGATCAACTTCGACGACCCGGGCACGTATCATCTCTATTTCGGGGACGAGGAAGGCGCGCCGGGGACGGCCATCACGTTCTTCCCAATCCCAGGCTTGAATCAAGGCAGCGTCGGCAGTGGGCAGGTCGGCGTCACGGCGTACCTCGTGCCGGAAGGGAGCCTCTCGTTTTGGGAAGATCGCTTGAACGCGCATGGCATCCAGACGGTCGCGACCGAACGGTTCGGGGAGCCATCGCTCTTGTTCGAGGACCCGGACGGCCTCGTCGTCGAGCTCGTCGCCCGAAAGAGTTCGAAACACACGAAATGGGTCGTCCCCGGCATCACGCAAGCAGAGGCGATCACCGGGTTTGCCGGGGCGACGCTCTTGTCGAAACATCCAGAAGCGACCGTCACACTCTTGACCGACCTGTTTGGTTTTAAAAAGGTAGGGGAAGATTCGGAATGGGTCCGACTCGTCGGTACGGCCGACTACGGCAATGTCATCGACGTGAAAAAGACCGTCCTCCCGAACGGGGTGCCGGGAACGGGGACGGTCCATCACATCGCCTGGCGCGTCACGGACGGAAGCGACTATGACAAATGGCAAGACGTCATCTTCGAGCGCGGGCTCCGCCCGACCGAGGTGAAGGAGCGGCACTATTTCCGCTCGGTCTACTTTCACGATGACGGGCGCATCTTGCACGAGCTCGCGACCGACGCGCCGGGCTTCCTCGTCGACGAGACGATGGAGTCGCTCGGTACATCGTTGAAACTGCCGGACTGGTTCGAGTCGAAGCGCGACGCCATCACGAAGACGTTACCCCCAATCACGATTCCAAAAGGAGAGATACTATGATTCATCAATTCATTAAAGGTACGACCGAGACGACGTTCGTCCTCTTACACGGTACAGGCGGGACGGAGCAGGATTTGATTCCGCTCGCGAAAGAATTGAACGCGGACGCCAACATTTTGACGCTCCGGGGCGACGTCCTCGAGAACGGGATGTCACGCTTCTTCCGCCGCCACGCGGAAGGTGTGCTCGACTTGGAAGATTTGAAGAAGCAGACGGAACGCTTCCTCGCCTTCCTCGACGAGGCGGCCACGGAGTATGGGATTGACCGCGACAAGATGATCCCGCTCGGCTATTCGAACGGGGCGAACTTGATCGGCTCGGCGCTCTATCGTCAGAACGCGTTCCACGCGTCGCTGTTGTTCCATCCGATGGTGCCGGACCGTTCGCTCACGCTCCCGAGCCTTTCCGGCGCGAACGTATTCATCTCGGCCGGGGAACGGGATCCGATTTGCCCGAAAACAGAAACAGAAGAGTTCACATCGACGCTCCGGACAGCCGGGGCGGACGTTGAACTCTTCTATCACGGAGGCGGGCATGAACTGCGGATGGAGGAAGTCGAGGCGGCCCGGACATGGGTCGCGTCATTCATCGGCTGACCTTACGCCATCTTCTTCGGCTTCGATGTCGATGGCCGAGAGTAGACGACGAGGACACCGCGGTCAATCAAATAGGCGGCGAACAGACGTTTCGCCTCTTCAGAACGGACAGTTCGGTCGATGTGGATATACAATCGGCCGAGCTTTTTTTGTGACGTGCGGGTGAGGAGCCAAATCGAGTCGAGCGTATATTCCCAGCTCTTCAGCGTATCGGGCCCGATGTAGAGGTAACGGTTCGCGGTGCGTTCGAGCAAGTAGTTGAGCCACCAGACGTCCCGGGCGAGCTTCATGACGACACCGGTCAAGAACGTGATGCCGATGAAAAAGAGTGTAGACAGAAACGGATGCATGGCGGTGAACCGGTCGCGCAACGGTTCGAAGGCGACGAGGAACAGTCCGACGGAAAAGGCGCCGATGAACCACCAGAATCCGAAGTTAGAGAATGATCGTTTCGGGTCGTGGACCATGTGATGGCGGTTACGGATGACGGAAGACATTCTCTACACCTCCTTTTTAGAATATTCAGACTATTTAGTAAAACTACTATACTATACATTACCCAAACTCGTCTATTTGAATACGCGGCAAACGTGCTTACACGTGAGCATTTTTTGAAGAAATCGCTTGCAACGGATGAAATGTGGGAATGATGACAGTGACGTCATCGTTTTTTTGTGAAATCGTAATTTCCGTACGCAGAAAAATCGACTATGATGGGTGAGGAAAAATTAGATAGAACTTGAGGAATGTTTATGCGAAACCATTGGTACGACAATATTAAAGGCGTGCTCGTCTTGCTCGTCGTCTTCGGTCACTTGCTGACCGATGTACGCGGCGCCTATGACGACCTGTTGCCGAATTGGATTTATTTGTTCTTATACACGTTTCATATGCCGTTGTTCATCATGCTGAGCGGTTACTTCTTCCGGGAGAACCGTTATTTGCGCGTCATCCAGCTGTTCGTCGTCTACGTCATCTGGCAAGTCATTCTCGGGTCGTGGTTCGCCTTCACCGAGGGTATCCCGCTTTTGTCGATTGACAATCCGGGTCTGAACGTCTTGAAGCCGTATTGGGCGCTCTGGTACTTGATGGCGATCATCATCTGGTACGTCATCACCCCGTACGTCACCCAGTTGAAAGGCTACGTCCTCTATGCGCTCTTGTTCGCGCTCCTCTTCGGCTTCCAAGCTGAGTCGACCGGCTTTTTCGCCTTGCGTAAGGTCATCATGTTTTATCCGTTCTTCTTAATCGGCAACTGGATGAGCGAGCGCAATACGTTGAACTTCTTCGAACTGCCGAAGCGGGCCGAGCAGCGCAACCGTTACCGACTCGGCGGAGCAGCCGTCTTCACGACGCTCACGCTCGGGTTGCTCGCCTCGATGAGCTTCCAGCGCACGGACGCGTTCTATCATGTCGGCAACTTGTTCAAGTTCCGCTTCGCCTACGAGACGGCTGTGCCGGAGGCGATTTGGAGCGGGCCGTTCGCGTTCCTCATCGTCTACACGGTGTCGCTCCTCATGGCGATCAGCTTCGCGCTCATCGTGCCGGGACGTGAGCTGCCGCTCTTCACCCGGGCCGGGAAGTATAGCCTGTACGTCTATTTGGTGCACGTCTTCTTGGTCGTCGCCTGGAAGGCGTTCATCCCGGCCGCGTTCATGCCGACGTCGTGGCAACAGCTCCTCGTCTTGTTCGGGGTGTCACTCCTCATCGTCGCGGTCATCATCAGCCCGCCGGTCGTGCGCTTGTTGCGCCCGCTCGTCGAGATTGACGTCCGCCGCGCGCAGGACGAACGGGCGACAAAGGCGTAAACCCTTTTCTAAACGAGCGTTTTCCGCTACACTTTAAAGTAGGGTAACGAAACTAGAGCTAAGGAAGTGACACCATGCCATACGGAAATGGAATGAACAGTACTGAAGGAGACGTCAACGTCTCACGCCACGTCGTGGAAATGATTGCCGCGGTCGCGGTGAAAGAGACGAAGCACGTCTCGTTCACACAGGAAGACACGAAGTTGTCGGAGCGTGCGCTCATGAAGCACGTGAAAGTCGACGAGACCGAGGAAGGCGTCGTCATCCAGCTTGCGGTCTTCGTCGCGTACGGCCAGTCGATCATCAAGACGGTCACGGCCGTCCAAGAACGCATCACGCAAGACATGGACACGATGCTCGCGATGACACCGCTCGCGGTCAACGTGAAAGTCGTCGGCATCCAATTATAAGGATCAAGAGAGGGGCGATGTGCTCCTCTTTTTATTTTTTTCTGCGAAAGCGGTTGCATAGATGAACCGATATCCGATATAATAGAAATCGAACAAGTGCAACCGTTTGCATCGATGACCAACGAGCAGCGGGTACTTGTCAAGTTCCCTAAATGTAGTCTGACGACAGAAACATTTGAAGGAAAGGCGGAAAGCATGTATGTCAACGATTGAAGCAGTCATTTTCGATTTGGACGGTGTCATCACCGACACCGCGGAGTACCATTACCTCGCTTGGAAACAACTCGGAGAAGAGCTCGGCATTCCCTTTGACCGTGAGTTCAATGAGACGCTAAAAGGCGTGAGTCGCACCGACTCGCTCGAACGCATCCTCGCGCTCGGCGGACGGCAGGCTGACTTCACACCGGCTGAAAAAGCGGAACTCGCGAACAAGAAAAACGAGCATTACGTTGAACTCATTCAGCACATCTCTTCTGACGATTTGCTCCCAGGCATCGTTTCATTCCTCGATGAAATCAAAGAGGCGGGACTCAAAATCGGAATGGCATCTGCTTCAAAGAACGCATTCGCGGTCGTTGACGCACTTGGTGTCCGTCATTACTTCGACCACATTGTCGATGCAGCAACTGTCGCCGATTCGAAACCACATCCCGAAGTGTTTTTGAAGGCTGCCTCTGCCCTTGGCGTGAAACCCGAACATGCCATCGGCGTTGAAGACGCAGCCGCAGGCGTGACTGCGATTAAAGCGGCAAACATGTTTGCTGTCGCCGTCGGGGACGAGTCGATGCTCGGTCATGCAGACCTCATCGTCTCTTCAACCGACGAACTCTCGCTCGGACGCATCCTCGAACGCGTCGGAGCGTAAAGACTACAATCATCTTCCGTGAGACGGCGACTGCCCCGAACAGTCGCCGTCTTTATTTAGGTATAAAGTCCCGAATAGACAGAAATGCCCAAAAACAGATGACAAGGACGTTACAAATCCGTTACACTTTTATATGGAAACAAGGAATTATTAGAAATTCTTGATTTAAAATAGGTAATCAAGGGTTTTAAATGGAATGTAGAAGGGGATTTGTGCATGGAAACCACGAACATCAACGAGCACATCTATCGGGAACTGATGGAGATCGAGGAGTCGTATCGACAATTGCAGCGCCGTGCTGAGTATTTGATCGCAGAACTGAGCCGGGACAAACGTGAAGACGAGATGATGCTCGATGCGACGAAACGGCTGCGTCCGCGCCGCGTCAACCAACGTTATCCGCTTGAGGTGTACGTCCATCAAGTGACGGACCTCTTAAAAGAACGGAAGACGATGAGCGTACGGGACATCCAAATGGAGCTCGAGCTCCGTTACCGGCACCATATCAGCAACATCTATCAGCTGATGGTGAAAATCGAGTCGGTCAATCCAGAGATTAAGAAGATTGGCCGCGGCCTGTATACATATGAAACAGCTGAGAACGTCACGACGGAACCAGCGCACGCATGACGGTAGCCCGACGAAGTACTCGTCGGGCTTTCTTGCTTGTAACATTTCTGATACGATTTCGGTGATGGGATTTATGCTATAATTCGCCAGAGTCTATTTTTTAACGAGAGAGGAACGGTTGGCCCATGTTATGGATTGCCATGTTGGTCAGTTTTGTGATGGCCATGTTGATCACGCCGCTCGTACGCCGCTTCGCGTACTTGATTGGCGCGGTCGACCACCCGAACGCAAGAAAAGTACATGTGCGGACGATGCCACGCATCGGTGGTCTTGCCATCTTCATCGCGTTTTTAATCGGTTACGCCCTGTTGCTCCCGGCGAGCCGATACAATGACGCCATCTTGATTGGTGCCGTCGTCATCGTCTTGACCGGCCTCATCGACGACCGGTTCCAGCTGTCGGCCCGCGTCAAGTTGATGGGGCAGATGATCGCGACCGTCGTCGTCCTCAACTCGGGCATGCGGATCGAGATGATCAACTTGCCGTTCGACCAACAGCTCTACCTCGGCTCATGGGGCATCCCCGTGACCGTGCTCTGGCTGATTGGGATCACGAACGCCATCAACTTGATTGACGGCCTCGACGGCCTCGCAGCCGGTGTCTCGAGCATCGCGCTCGGGACGATTGCCTTGCTCGCCATCATTCAAGGCAACGTCTATTTGACGATGATGGCGCTGCTCCTGCTCGCGAGCACGCTCGGCTTTCTCGTGCATAACTTTTATCCGGCGAAGATTTTCATGGGCGACACCGGGGCGCTGTTCCTCGGTTACATGCTCGCCGTGTTCTCGCTCATCGGCTTCAAGAACGTGACGCTGTTCTCGCTCGTCGTGCCGGTCCTCTTGCTCGGCTTGCCGATCTCGGACACGATTTTCGCCATCGTTCGCCGGCTCGTCCAAGGACGGCCGCCGATGTCGCCGGACAAGTCGCACATGCACCACCAACTGATTGATATGGGGTTCACGACGCGCCAAGCAGTGCTCCTCATGTACGGGATGACGCTCTTCTTCGGCATCGCCTCGATTTTGTTCGCGAAGACGACGATGCTCGGCGCGGTCATCACGTTCATCATCGTCTTGATTGTCATCGAGCTCATCGTCGAGTCGACCGAATTGATTCATCCGAACTATAAACCGCTCATTCAAACGTCCCGGCGCTTGCTCGGCCGAACGAAGGCGGCGGATTAAACAGGAAACGACCGTGGGAAGCCCCGCGGCAGCTTGTTGACTAACATCAATAAAATCGCTCGTCCTTCAGGCGCCCACGCTTGCCGCAGGCAATCCCGGAGCCGCATCGCGACTTGCGTCGCTGCTGGGTCTCCGTCGGATTGCGTTCCTGTTGGAGTCGGTGCGCCTTCGGACGAGCAACACAAACGGTCACCATCAGGCGGCCGTTTGTGTTTTTCTGAGGTCTTGATGGCCGAAGTAAAAGACCTCGTTTTCAATCTCGTGCTGGGCAGAGCGTCTCAAGCTTATCGAACATAAAAATGAGACGAACCCATTCGCGAAAAGCGAATGGGTTCGTTAACAGCCTGACCGTGGGAAGCCGCACGGTCGTTTTTTAATAGGTCGTCGTTTCTGATAGGTTATCGTCTGACTCTTCTTGCGTGTCAGTTTCTGCTGTGACCGGCAGTCCAAGTTCGGTCTTGAGGAGCGCTTGCTTGTCTTCGAGGTCCGCCTCGTCAATCTCGTAATAGTAGACGCCGCCGATCGTCAAGTCGCCACCTTTGAGCGTCTCTTGGTTGAACGAGCGGAGCGACTTCGTGTACGGCTGGAGCTGTGATGCCTCGGCGAGCGTCATGTTCGTCCGGATGTTGTTGCCGACGGCGTTCATGATGCGGTTCAGCTTCGCGAACGAGTTGATCGTCGTCGCCTCGTTGATGATTGCCTCGAGCACCTGTTGCTGGCGTTTCGCCCGGCCGACGTCACCCTCGGGGTCGTCTTTGCGCATCCGGGCGTAGGCGAGCGCCTCCTGGCCGTTCAGCGTTTGGACGCCCGGTTCGAGTTCGACGTTCCCGGTCGCCCGTCCCGAGATGGGGATCAACACGTCGACTTCGACGCCACCGACTGCGTCGACGAGGTCCTCGATGCCGTCGAAATTGATTGTCGCGTAATAGTCAATCGGGATGTCGAATAAGTTCTCGACCGTCGCGATTGTCGTGTCGATACCTCCGTACGAGTAGGCGTGGTTGATTTTGTCCTTGAACTCGCCGTCCGTCGTGACGATGTCGACGTAGGCGTCACGCGGGATGCTGACGAGCGTCACTTGGCGAGATTCCTTGTTGAACGTCGCCACCATGAGCGAATCGGTGCGGCCTTCCTCGAGCAAGGCACCGCCATCGACGCCGGCGAGGAGGACGGAGAAGTGGTCTTTCGTCAAGTCGATGCTGTCGTCCCGGCGCTCGGACTTGTCGCCACGGTCGAGCGCGTCGTTCGTGTTTTCGGCCGTCTCGTTCGCCTTGAACACGAAATAACCGAACGCGGCGCCGCTGAGGACGAGGACGATGCCGAGGGCGATGAGGATCACTTTCCACGGGGTACGTGTCTTACGAGGGGGTTGTTCCATGTCATCTCCTCATTTCAGTCGTTTCTTTTAGTATACGTGACTTATCGCACAAAATCACGTTCGATGACACGTACGTCCTGGGTCTTAAGACCCCCTTGCCCGTTCGTCAAATCGACGAGCCAGGCGAGCGCCGTCTCGGTCTCTTCGACCGGGACCGAGACGTGGAACGTGACGTCCTCGGCGTAGACGATATCGTCGAGCAGATAGTCCGATTGCCGCAGTTCATTCTCGACTTTCCCAATCCAGCCGTAGTCGACCGATAGCGTCAACCGTTGCATCGGGACGCGCTCGACAATGCCGATCGCATCGAGCCCCTCGCTCACCGTGCCACCGTAGGCGCGGATGAGTCCGCCGCCACCGAGCTTGATGCCGCCGAAGTAGCGGGTGACGACGACGACCGTGTCTTTCAGTTGTCGCTTGCGGAGCACCTCGAGCATCGGCATGCCGGCCGTGCCGCTCGGTTCGCCGTCATCGTTCGCCTTCTGGTGTTCGTTCCGTTCCCCGATGATGTAGGCCGAACAGTTATGGTTCGCGTTCCAGTGTGCCTTTTTGATCGTTTGGATGAACGTTTGCGCCTCTTCCTCGGTCGCGACCCGTTTGAAGTGGGCGATGAATTTTGACTTTTGGATGACGACCTCGTATTCTCCATCTTGTTTTATAGTATAATTTGGTTCAACAGACATTTCTGAAAATTCTCCTTTCTATTTTTGAATATTTTTTTTAGAATTCAAGTAGGCGTTCATGCCGCACTTGGCGAATTTGGCTAAAGGAGACCACTACGTTTCGCTGTAACATTCGCTTTTTCAGACGATAATAGAAACGAGGACTAACTACCGACGTATTAGGGGATGGCATCGTGAATCATATTACCGATCGTACAGCTTTAGAACATATCATAACAAATATGATTGATACGGTGACGGAAAGTAAAGAGGAGATCGTCCGGATCACCGAGAGTTCGGCCACCGAGTACTCCTTGATTCAAAACGAGTTGAAAGAGCTGACGGAGAAGATCGAGTTTTACATCGCCGAATCGGACCGGCTCGATTTGCTCGTGAAAGCGGCGAAGAACAAGCTCGTCCAAGTGAGCAAGAAGTTTCATATACATAGCGAACAAGAAATCCGGGACGCCTACGAGCGGGCGAACCAGATGCAGCTCGAGCGCTTCCTCGTCCAAAAGGAAGAGATGAACGCGCAGCAGCGTCGAAACGACCTCGAGCGCAGATTGCTCGTCCTCGAGGACACGATCGAGCGGGCCGAGAAACTCGTCAGTCGCGTCTCCGTCGTCTTGAACTTCTTACGTGACGACTTGCAACAAGAGTATTCCGACATGATGAAGAAGCAAGAGATGGCGATCAGCGTGTTCGAGGCGGCCGAGCGCGAGCGGCGCCACCTCGCCCGCGAGATGCACGACGGACCGGCGCAATCGCTTGCCCATATTTTGATTCGGGCCGACTTGATCGAGAAGACGTTCGACAAGCGCGGCAAAGACGAGGCGTTCGCCGAGCTGCATGAGTTGAAACGGCTCATCCGCGGTGCCTTGGTCGACGTGCGCCGGCTCATCTATGACCTTCGTCCGATGTCGCTCGACGACCTCGGCTTCTTGCCGACGCTCGAGCGCTACTTGCATCAGACCGAAGAGTACACGGCCATCAAGACGCGGCTCAACTATCGTGGGAATCGGGCCCGCCTGCCGGAGAAGCTCGAGATTAACGTGTTCCGTCTCGTTCAAGAGGCGGTCCAAAACGCCATCAAACATTCGAAGACGGCCGAGATTATCGTCAACGTCGAACAAGCACATGATGCGATTCATATCCACGTGCGCGACCACGGCGTCGGCTTCGTGCCGAGCACGATCGGGGAAGAGTCGTTCGGCATCGTAGGGATGCGCGAACGGATCGAGCTCGTGAACGGAAGCATCACCATCGATTCGGAAGTCGGCAAAGGGACGGTCGTCCGCATGTCGATTCCAATCGCGTAACCGAACCAACCAAGGGGGAATCATCCAATGGAACTGACACAGACACGCATCGCGATCGTCGATGACCATGAGCTGTTTCGTGAAGGCTTGAAACGGATTTTTGATTTAGAGGACGAGTTCTTCGTCGTCGCCGAAGGGCGCACCGGGCTCGACGCGATTCGTATCGCGAGCGAGCACAACCCGGAGATTATGATTCTAGACATCAACATGCCCGACTTGAACGGCATCGAGGCGACGAAGCAGCTGTCGCTCCTCTCACCGGACACACGCGTCCTCATCCTGTCGATTCACGACGATGAGTCGTACATCACGCACGCGCTTGAAGCCGGGGCTTCAGGTTTCTTGCTGAAAGAAGTCGCCTCGACCGAGCTCATCTCGGCCGTCCGTTCGGTCGCCAAGGACGGGGCGTACTTGCACCCGAAAGTGACGACGGGCGTCTTGAAAGAATATCGCCGCTTGCTTCAAATCAAAGACGAGCACGCCGGGCGCAACGTCGAGAGCCGCACGGACGATCCGGTGTACCAGCTGTTGTCGCGCCGTGAAGTCGAAGTGCTCCACTTGCTCGCCGACGGCCGCTCGAACCGCGACATTAGCGACATGCTCTTCATCAGTGAGAAGACGGTCAAAAACCACGTGTCTTCCGTGCTCCGCAAGATGGACGTCAACGACCGGACGCAAGCCGTCGTCGACGCGATTCGCCGCGGATGGGTCGAGATTTGACCGAGACCGATGCTTTACCTCGTTTTTGTGTTACAATATGGAATGGGATCCTAACATAATTGGAAAAATGAAACGACGTAAAGTGAGGATATAGAATGGGAAACATAGCTATTTTGACCGACAGTACCGCCTATTTGCCGGCCGAATTTTGTGAGACGCGCGAGGTGCACGTCGCGCCGCTCAGCGTGATTTTTGACGGGGAATCGTACCGCGAAGCCGTCGACATCACGACCGAGGCGTTCTATGACCGCATCGAGGCGGGGAATTTGCCGACGACGTCACAACCGAGTATCGGGGAGACGGTCGAGTTGCTCGAGCAGCTCCCGAGTGATGTGACCGATGTCATCGCCATCACGCTCTCGAGCGGGATTAGCGGCACGTACCAATCGATGGTCGCGTTGAACGACATGGTCGACGTGAACGTCCACGCGTTCGATTCGGAAATCTCGTGTATGCCGCAAGCGTTCCTCGTTGAAGAGGCGGTTCACCTTCGTGACGCTGGTGCTTCGGCCCAAGAGATTCTTGCCCATCTTGAGAAGATGCGGGCGCTGATTCGTGCCTACTTTGTCGTCGATGACCTCGATCACTTGCAACGTGGGGGTCGTCTCAGTACGACACAGGCGCTCGTCGGCTCATTTCTTCAAATCAAGCCAGTGCTCCACTTCCAAGACAAGCTCATCGTCCCGTTCGAGAAAATTCGGACGTATAAGAAGGCGGTCCGCCGCATCGAAGAGATGATGGAAGAGTCAATCGACGGAGACGGGGAAGGCTACTGCATCGGCATTATCCATGCCAACTGCCCGGAACGGCAGGCCGAGGAAATCGCCTCGATGAAAGCGAAGTTCCCGAAAGCGCATATCACGGGGAGCCACTTCGGTCCGGTAATCGGGACGCATCTCGGACCTGGGGCAATCGGCATCACGTGGTATCGCCGCGACTGGTAAAACAAAAGACGGCCGAGCGGTCGTCTTTTTCGATTGAAAGGGGAGGAGACACGTGGCCAAGTATCGCCAAATCTACGAACAGCTCGCCGAGAAGATGCGGAGCGGCGCCTTGCCGGCCGAATCGAAGCTCCCGTCCGAGACCGAGCTGATGCATGCGTTCGAGGCGAGCCGCGGCACAGTCCGCAAGGCGCTCGATCTCTTGCAAGAGCACGGCTACGTCCGGAAGCATCACGGCAAAGGCGTCTTCGTTCTTCGCCGTGACCAAATCGAGTTCCAGTTCAACGGCATCGTCAGCTTCTCCGAGGTATACGCGTCCATGCTCGGCCGCTCGATTCAGACGACGGTCGCCTCGTTCGAGGAGATTGAGGCGCCGCCTTGGCTCGCCGAACGGATGAACCTCGAGCCGGGGACGGAGATGTATCGCATCGAGCGGATCCGGAACTTCGACGGGGAGAACGTCATCCTAGACGTCAACTATTTCGTCAAAGACCTCGTGCCTGGATTGACCGAGGCGGTCGCCGCGCATTCGATTTATCATTACATCGAGCACGACCTCGGCCTGCAAATCAGTTACGCCAAGCGGAAGATAGCCGCCGAGGACGTGACGGCGCTCGACCGGGTGCGGCTCGATCTACATGACTATGAATACGTCATCGTCATCACGAACGATACGTTCCTATATGAGGGACGCCAGTTCGAATATACGGAGTCCCGTCACCGGCTCGACAAGTTCCAGTTCAGTGACGTGGCCCGCCGCTAAGGTCCTTTCTTCGGAAGGGGTCTTTTTTCGTTTCGAATCGACACGAGAGGGAACAAAATGAATGAACGCCTGTCACACATTTGTCACGGTAACTTATATAGATAAGTTGTTGACAGAACTCGTCTATATAAGTTAAACTTTGTTTGTACTCATAAGTAACCGTTTTCAACAAACGCTTTCAAACAAAGGAGGCCTACAATTATGAAGGCAGATTATCGTCAAATCGCCGCGGATATCCTTGAAGCCATCGGGGGCAAGGATAACGTCGACAAAGCGGCACACTGTGTCACGCGGCTCCGTCTTTCGTTGAAAGACCAGTCGCTCGTCAATGAAGCGAAAGTGAAAGAAGCCGATCTCGTCAAAGGCGCATTCGAAAACTCGGGTGTGTATCAGGTCGTCATCGGGGCCGGGGACGTCGAACGTGTCTATGCCGAGTTCATCAAACTCGCTGGGCTTGAAGCGGCGACGGTCGCCGAGGTCAAATCGTCGGGCGGTAAGAAGATGAACCCGCTCCAGAAGCTCGTCAAAGTGTTCTCGGACGTGTTCATGCCAATCATCCCGGCCATCATCGTCGCCGGTCTATTGATGGGGATCAACAACTTGCTCGCCTCAGAAGGACTGTTCGTCGAAGGTGCGACGCTGATTGAGGAATATCCGAACCTACAAGGGTTATGGGATCTCGTCAACATGATGGCGAACACGGCGTTCGTCTTCCTCCCGGCACTCGTCGGTTGGTCGGCGACGAAACGGTTCGGTGGCAGCGAAGTGCTCGGGATTGTCATGGGTCTCTTGCTCGTCCACCCGGACCTCTTGAACGCATGGGGCTACGGACAAGCAGCGCTTGAAGGCGAAGTTCCGACGTTCAACATCCTCGGCTTGTTCGAAATCGAGAAAGTCGGCTACCAAGGTCAGATTCTTCCGATTTTGGCCGCGGCCTTCATTTTGAGCCACATTGAAATCTTCTTGAAGAAACATGTACCGAACGCAATTCAATTGCTCGTTGTGCCGATCACGACAATCGTCATCACCGGTTTCCTCGCCCTCTCGATCGTCGGACCGCTCACACGTGGCCTCGGTAACGTGATTGCGACGGGAATTGTCAACGTGTTCGAAGCGGTACCGGTCGTCGGGGCACTCCTGTTTGGTCTGCTCTACGCACCGCTCGTCGTCACAGGGATGCACCACTTGTTCCTAGCCATCGACTTGCAGCTCATCGCAGAAACGAACGGGACATTCCTCTGGCCGATGCTCGCTTTGTCGAACATCGCCCAAGGTGCAGCCGCACTCGCGATGTTCTTCGTCTACAAGCACAACGCGAAACAAAAGAGTATGGCTTCGACGTCATCGATCTCGGCCTTCTTCGGGATCACCGAGCCGGCCATGTTCGGGGTGAACTTGCCGAACAAGTTCCCATTCTACTCGGCGATGATCGGGTCGGCCGTCGCGGCGGTGTTCATCACATTGAACGACGTCCAGGCGTTCGCTGTCGGGGTCGGGGGTCTTCCTGGATTCCTGTCGATCTTCACCGATAAGATTCTCATCTTCATCATCGGGATGGTCATCGCCCTCGTCATTCCGTTCGTGTTGACGCTCGCGCTGTCGAAACGTTACATGAAAAAAGGCGAGATTGAGAAAAACAAAGTCGCATAAGAAGATCACGGACAAGGGGAGGGACGGAGGTTCTTCCCCTTTTCCTGTACAAATGAAAACTCTTACAAAAGGAGATTACATCTATGACACAACCAAACTGGCGCAAATCTGTCGTCTATCAAATTTATCCGAAAAGCTTCTATAGCCCGGAAGGCAATGCCACCGGCTCCATCAAAGGGGTGACGGCCAAGCTCGATTACTTGGCCGAGCTCGGCATCGAATACATCTGGATGACCCCGGTGTACAAGTCGCCGCAAAACGACAACGGCTATGACGTCAGCGACTACTATGCAATCGACCCATCTTACGGGACGATGGACGACCTCGACGAGCTCGTCCGCGAGGCCGAGGCGCGCGGGATTGGGCTCATGATGGACATCGTCGTCAACCACTCCTCGACCGAGCACGAATGGTTCCAGAAGTCGCTCGCCGGTGACGCTCGTTATCGCGACTACTACATTTGGCGCGACGAACCGACGAACTGGGAGTCGAAGTTCGGCGGCAACGCCTGGAAATATGACGAGGCGAGCGGCCAGTATTATCTCCACTTGTTCGATGTGACCCAGGCCGATTTGAATTGGGAAAATCCGCAGATGCGCGAGGACGTCTATGAGATGATGCGCTTCTGGCGCGAGAAAGGCATCAAAGGGTTCCGCCTCGACGTCATCAACTTGATCTCGAAACAACAGGACTTCCCGGAAGACGACTCGGATGGGCGCAAGTTCTATACGGACGGGCCGCGCATTCATGAGTTCTTAAAAGAGATGAACCGTGAAGTGTTCGAGGGGCACGACGTTATCACGGTCGGCGAGATGTCATCGACGACGCTCGACCACTGTGTTCGCTACTCGAACCCGGACGAGAAAGAACTGAGCATGACGTTCAGCTTCCACCACTTGAAGGTCGACTACCCGAACGGCGAGAAGTTCGTCGCCGCCCCGTTCGATTTTCTACAGTTGAAAGACATCATGTCGACGTGGCAGGAAGGGATGCACGGCAAGGGTTGGAACGCCATCTTCTGGTGCAACCACGACCAGCCGCGCGTCGTCAGCCGTTTCGGTAATGACACCGACCACCGCGTCGAGAGCGCGAAGATGCTCGCGACGGTGCTGCACGGCCTGCAAGGGACGCCATACATTTATCAAGGCGAGGAGATCGGCATGACGAACCCGGGCTTCGACTCGCTCGATGAGTATCGTGACATCGAGACGCTCAACATCTACAAGCTGAAACGTGAGCAGGGCGTGTCGCACGAGGACATGATGGCCGCCATCAAACAGAAGTCACGTGACAACTCGCGCACACCGATGCAGTGGGACGCGACGCCGCACGCCGGTTTCACGAGCGGAACGCCGTGGATCAACGTCGCGCCGAACTATACAGACGTGAACGTCGAGACGGCGCTCGACGACCCGAACTCGGTGTTCTACCACTACAAGAACTTGATTTCACTCCGAAAAGAGCTCGACGTGTTGACGGACGGGGACTATACGCTCCTGACGCCGGACGCGCTCGACGTCTGGGCGTACACGCGGAAGACGGACGAGGAGGAAGTGCTCGTCGTCGCGAACTTCTACGGACCTGAGACGACGTATGAGATTCCGGAAGGCTTCACGCGGGCCGACGTCGTCAGCCACAACTACGACGTGCCGAAGCTCGACGGGACGACGTTGTCGCTTCGGGCGTACGAGGCGATCATGTTCTACAAGAAGTGAATCGAAAGGGTGATGGGTCCGACTTGAATCGGGCCGGTCGCCTTTTTTCATTAGGGGCGGCGCGAGAGATGAGCAAGACTCGATTGCGTATAAGCGCTAAACTGATAGTAGCCCTAGCCGTCTATTTACGTCTGGGAGTTGAAAGAGAGTCTACGAAAAGAACGGAGGAGTCAATCATGGAATCGATCCGCTATACGACGGAGCCGCCTGCTGACTTTGGAGCATTGTTAACCATCTATGAAGAGTTAGGTTGGAATTCACTTGGGTTATCCGCTGAAGAGTTGGAGCGAATGTGTCGGCAAAGTTGGTATGCGCTGTATGCGTTTGATGATCAACGGCTGGTCGGGATGGGGCGCGTCATCTCAGACGGAGTGATTACCGGCATCATATGCGGCGTGTGCGTGTCACCAAGCCATCAAGGGAAAGGAATCGGCCAAGACATCATGGTTCAACTCATTCAACACTGTGAACGACATCGCGTCATCCCTCAACTCATGTGTGTCGAAGACTTGGGACCGTATTACGAGAAGCTCGGCTTTGAAAAGTTTTCAATCGGCATGACGAGACGACCGACTTTCCGGTAACGAAAGCTCGGCTATCTTTTTCATTGCCGAAAGTCGGCTTCTCGTGGTAGATTATTTCTTAATGGTGTCGTGTTCATACGACCCTATAAAATTTTATACACTATGGAGGTGTCACTCGATTTATTCGAGGAAAATGTGGACAGGATATACTCGACACAGGTAATGGCCGCTGGGGCTGGCGCCGGAGATGTGGATGGCCCGATTTGGTTGTTATTGTCACTCGTTGCGTTATTGATCGCGCTCACGGCGTTCTTCGTCGGTTCGGAGTTCGCGGTCGTCAAGGTCCGGATGTCTCGGCTCGATCAATTGGTCGTCGAAGGGAACAAGTCGGCCGTGCTCGCGAAGAAGGTCGCCTCAGACCTCGACTACTACTTATCGGCGTGTCAGCTCGGGATCACGGTGACGGCGCTCGGTCTCGGTTTCCTTGGGGAACCGTCGGTCGTCCGGTTACTGACGCCGCTCTTCAATGAGTTCAACATCCCGGCGTCGCTCGCGTCCGTCATCTCGTTCATCACGGCGTTCGCCATCGTCACGTTCCTACACGTCGTCATCGGCGAGCTCGCACCGAAGTCGCTCGCGATTCAATACGCGGAGCGGATGACGCTCATCTTTGCCCGACCGCTGTTTTGGTTCGGACGCATCATGTTCCCGTTCATCTGGTTGTTGAACGGATCGGCGCGTCTTCTCCTCGGTTTGTTCGGGGTGAAGCCGGCTGGGCACGAAGAAGCGCACTCGGAAGAAGAGTTGAAGATCATCATGACGCAAAGCTTTCAAAGCGGGGAGATCAATCAGACGGAGCTCGCGATGATGCAAAACATCTTCTCGTTCGACCAGCACGTCACGAAAGACGTCATGGTGCCGCGGACGAAAGTCGAGGCGATCGACATCGAGGCGACGCGCGCCGAAGTGCTCGCGACGTTCGCCGACAGCCAGTACACCCGTTATCCGATTATGGAAGGCGGGGACAAGGACCATTTAATCGGCTACATCAACGTCAAGGAAGTGCTCATGGGCTTGGCGATGCAGCCTTCTGTCGATTTGAAGGCGTACGTGAAAGAGTTGCCTGTCGTCCACGAGATGACACCGTTAGAAGATACATTGAAACAGATGCGCGAGGTGCGGACGCATATCGCCATCGTCCTCGACGAATATGGCGGCACGTCCGGCCTCATCACGCTCGAAGATTTGCTTGAAGAGATCGTCGGCGAGATTCGTGACGAGTTCGACGAGGACGAGGTCGACCCGATCCATACGATCGATGCGTCGACGTACGACATCGACACCCGCGTCCGCCTCGACGAGCTCGAAGGACACTTCGGCCTCACGTTCGAGAACGCCGAGGAGATCGATACGCTTGGCGGTTGGCTCCAAGTCAACCGGGACGAGAACATCGTCGGGACGACGTTCGAGTTCGACCGCTACATGCTCACCATCCTCGAGATGACAGAGCATCACGTCGAACGGGTCCGTCTCATCGTCCATCCTGACGTCAAAGAGGCATAATAAAAGGTTCATCCGCGTGTGTTGCGGGTGAACCTTTTTAGTCGTTCCATCAATGCGGGGCGACGATGTTTCTGAAGCGAGGAGGTTTAGTCTACCCGTCGGTCATTCCATCTCCATCCATTCTTTATGATTTCGTTGCAGTCGGTCAGCCAAACCTTCCTGATCGATGTCTTCCGCGTTGACGCGTCCGGAATAGAATGACTTGTTCCCGTCTTGAATCGAGATGAGAAGTGTCCGGAACGGCACGTCGGCCTCGTCGAGCACGCGCTTGACGTCACGCATCCGTTCACTCGCATGTTGCGCCGTTGCATCTTCAAGCTCGCGTGAACAGCTGATAAATCCAGCTCTGGATATGTCGTCGCAACATATTGTTCCGCCGTCGCGATTGCCCGCTGTTCATCCCGCGGGTCACCGAACAATGTGTGTGATAGGAGCGTACCGATCCCGTACAGGATGAGCCCGGCTCCGATCAGCGTCCCGAGAAAACGCCGCATGCATACTACTTCCTCACTAAAAAAGTCTGTTTCTTCCATCATCGTAATCGATTGCGTATTTGAACACATCCGCTTAAAGAACGAAAGGCGTCGACTTACGGACGATAACTCGTGTGTCATGCAACCAGTCGACCTGATAGCGTCAGAGAAAAAGGACTGATTTCATGGGACAACTCGTCATCCATCCAGACGGGCAACGCGCCATTCGTTTCGGCATGTGCCAACGCTGTCTGAGTACCGACGTCCGGGGTTTCACGTGTCTTCACGGGAGCTGCAGCTATTGCCGCAACTGTCTCCACCTCGGTCGGGTATGCCGCTGTGACTTCTTACAAGAACTCGACGTCACGACGCCGGTCGAGCCGACCGAGCTCGTCATGCCGTTCGCGTTGAGCGACGGCCAACGCCATGTGAGCGAACAGCTCCTGAAGTGGTGGGAGACGAAGACGTCCGGCCTCGTCCACGCCGTCTGTGGGTCCGGCAAGACGGAGATGGCGTTCCCGGTCATCGAACGCGTCGTAAACGTTGGGAAGCGTGTCCTCATCGTCTCGCCGCGTCGCGACGTCGCCATCGAATGGGCCGATCGACTCGAGCGCGCCTTCTCCGTCCCGATCACAAGGCGTTACGGCGGCGGGGAGAAAGACACGGTCGGGATGATCACCGTCGCGACGGCCCCGCTCCTCTTGAACTTGAGACACGTCTTCGACTACGTGCTCGTCGACGAGTCGGACGCATTCCCGTTCGCCTTTGACTTGTCGCTCTGGTGGACGATTCGACGCGCCGGGAAAGGCGTCTTCTTGTTCGTGACGGCGACCCCGACCGTCTGGCAGCGTCAGTTCTCGACCGTCCACTTGTCCCGGCGCTATCACGGGCATGACTTGCCCGTCCCGACGCTCGTCAGACAGACGGATGAGGCGATCATCGCGTTCTGCCAGAGGGAGACGCCGCGGCTCTTATTCGTGCCGACGAAGGCCGACCTCGTCCGTTACGGGGCACGCTTGACCGATGCCGGCTTGACGGTCCGCATGGTCTCGGCCAACACGGACGAGCGGACGGACACGCTCGAGTGGCTCGCCTCGACGAACGGCATCGTGCTCGCGACGTCGATTTGGGAGCGGGGCATGACGGTGCGCGGGGTCGATGTCGCCGTGATCGAGAGTGAACATGTGCTCTTCACCTCGCGCGGTCTCATCCAGATGGCCGGGCGGGCCGGACGAAAACCGGACGCGCCGACCGGGGACGTCGTCTTCTTCTACAACGAGCGGACGTGGCGTCAAGACCGGGCCATCGAAGCAATTGAACGGGCGAATCGCCGATGAACTGCCTCGTCTGTCGGAAACCGCTCAATGTCAAATGGACGCCGTCGACGTTGTTCAAACGTGACTGGGTCTGTTCGGACTGCGAGACGTCACTCACCCCGCTCGTGCCGGGCTGTCCGAGATGCGGGCATCCGACCGAGGACGAGAAGACGTGCCCGGACTGCATCCGCTGGCTCGCCCTCGGTCTCGACTTGACCGTGCGCTCGCTCTACGCCTATGACGAGGCCGGGGCGAACTGGCTCCACCGGTACAAGTTCGGCGGGGACGTGGCGCTCGTCGAACACGTGAAGCCGGTCCTCCGGGCGTGTCGTGAGAAAGGCGTGTGGTACGTACCGATTCCGCTCGGCGAGGCGCGATTAAAGGAGCGGCGCTTTAATCAAGCAGAGCTTCTCGCGCGTGCCATCGGACCGACGCGGCCGCTACTTCAAAAAACGGAGGTTTTGAGTCAACGCGAACTTGGGAAAGGAGAAAGGCGGCACCGTCAAAACCCGTTCGCTATACAAACCGAAGTCCGATGTGAGAAAATTGTTCTCGTCGACGACGTCTATACGACAGGGACGACGCTCCATCAGGCGGCGCTCACGTTGAAACATGCGGGCTACCGAGAAGTTTCTGCCGTTTGCTTGTTCCGGGCGCTAAACAAATCAAAAACGCGTCCGATATAAAAGGCAGAGGTGAAGGACAATGGAAGCCACAACGTGTCAAAAGTGCGGACGCCTGTTCATGAAACAAGGCCGCTCGCCTTACTGCCCGTCCTGCGGGGAAGTCGACTTTCAAAACTTCTTGAAAGTGCGCGACTTCATCCGTGAACCAGACAATAGAGAGACCACGATCGGGGCCCTCGTCGAAGCGACAGGCGTCTCCGAGCTTGATATCACGCGATATATCCATGAAGGACGCCTGATCATCAAGGACAACCCAGGTCTCGCCATCAGCTGTGTCCGGTGCGGGGAACCGACGAACGCCGGAAAAGTTTGTACGAGTTGCCAGACCGACATGCAGCAAGAACTGCACAGTTTACAACAGAGCATCACGAAACCAAGCGCTCGCGCTTATCGTTTGGACTAACATCAAGAGGGGGGATACGCATGCGCATCGATTCTGCCAAGTGGGTACATTTACCACACACGTACGAGAAGAAAACGCAAGCCGAGACGAAGCCCGAGCCAACACGCCAAACGGACCGACTATCGATATCGGCGGAAGCCCGCGCCCGGTTTGATGAACCGGTGAAACATCCGGAACGCCTTGAGAAGATCAACGCCTTGAAGGCCGAGATTGACGCAGGGACGTATTCACGGGACGCGCGCGACATCGCCAAACGCTTTCTACAAGGATGAATGGAAGCAAGGTCCGCTTGAGGCCTTCGCACGGATAACACGGCACGGAAGCTGACTAGAGGGGACCCCTTTTTAGTCGGCTCTTTTTTTGGAAAAAGGAGAGACTTATGCTCACATTACATACACGTTTACTTGAACTCGCCTACGAGAAAGAACAGCTCTTGATCAAAGGCGACATGCCCGCCTTCACGACGCTCGTCAAGGAAGAAGCGAAACTCGTCCGGCAAATCGCACAAAAAGAAGCGGAACGACTTCAAGGTTTGCTCGTTTTGGACGATGAAGAGAAAGAAGCACTGAGACCGGTCTTGTTCGAATTGAAACGGCAGAACGAACTGAACGCCGCCTTGCTCGAACAGTCGCTCAACTATATCAACTGGCACCTCGACATGCTCATGCCAGACGCAGACGATTTCACTTACGGCCAACAAGCGTTCGAGACACGCTCGTTCAGCCGCGACGTATAAGGGGGAAGATTGATGGGTTCAACATTTATGGGATTAGAGACGGCACGACGGAGCCTCTCGACACACCAATGGGCGCTCCAGGCGACCGGCAACAACGTCGCCAACGCCTCTAACCCGGGCTATTCACGCCAACGCCTGACGATCGGCATGACCGAACAACTGAGCGTCAACTTCGGCGGCACGAAGGCCGGACAGTTCGGGACCGGTGTCCGCGGCGAGACGCTCGCCCGGATTCGTGATTTGATGATTGACCAGCAGTATCGGGACGAGTCGGTGAAAAACGCCTTTTACGCGACGAAACAGGCCGCCTTCGGCCGGATGGAAGACATCATCAACGAGCCGTCGGAGAACGGGCTCGCCAAGTCGCTCGACTTGTTCTGGGCGTCGCTCCAGGACTTGTCGGTCAACCCGGACGACACGGGCGCGCGTAGCGTCGTACGGCAACGGGCGATGACGCTCACGGAGACGTTCAATTACATGTCGTCGTCACTCTCGAAAGTCCAGGACGACTTGAAGTCAGAAGCCGACGTCGTCGTGAAGAAGATTAACGACCTCATGACGAAGATCGCGAACGTCAACGGTCAAATCGGGGACTCGGAACCGCTCGGCGTCTTGCCGAACGAGCTCTATGACGAGCGCGACCGCTACATGGACGAGCTCGCCCAATACATCGACTTCAAACGCGTCCCGGTCGATTACTTGAACGGCGAGACGCGCGGGAACTCGCAACGCGTCGCCGAAGGCCGGCTCGATATCCGCGTCACGATCAACGGACAAGACGTGACGCTCGTCGACGGCATCTCAGGTAACGTCGGCAAGTTCGACAATTTGGCGATGACGGACGCGACGGGCGCCTCGACGGACTTGACGCACGCCGACATGCCGAACGGGAAGTGGAAAGCGCTCGTCGAGATGTACGGCTCGGCCGATGGTCCGGAAGGGGCCGACGGTGCCTTCACGACGATGCTGAAAGACTTGGACGAGATGGCGAAACAGTTCGCCACGGCGTTCAACACGCTACACAGCCAGCATAAGGACGCCAAAGGCGCGGACGGGACGAGCGACTTCTTCGTGAACGTCGACAGTGCCGCCACGATCAACGTGAGCGACGCCATCATGAAAAACCTCGACTTGATCGCCGCATCCAAGGACGGCAACATCGGGGACGGAAGCGGCGCGCTCGCGCTCGCGAACTTGAAGTCACAGGCGCTCGCCTTCAACGGCTCGGTCACGACCGACACGTCGATCGGCAAGTACTATCAGAACGTGATCGGCAACATGGCCGTCGCGGCCGACCAGAGCGGTCGCCTCGCGGCGAGCACGTTCGCCCTCATGGCGAGCTCGGACCAGCGCCGCATGTCGGTGAGCGCCGTGTCGCTCGATGAAGAGATGACGATGATGATCCAGTACCAGCACGCCTATAACGCGGCGGCCCGGAACATAACGGCCGTCGACGAGATGCTCGATAAAATCATCAACGGCATGGGAATCGTAGGGAGGTAATGACTGATGCGTGTCACACAGACGATGCTCACACAGACGAACTTGAAGCACTTGTCGTCGAGCTATAACACGCTCGCGAAAGTGCAAGAACAATTGATTAGCGGGAAACGGATTCAACGCGCCTCGGAGGACCCGGTCGTCGCGATGCAAGGCATCCGTTACCGGACCGAGGTACGCGAGGTCGACCAGTTCCGCCGTAACGTCAGCGAGGCGACGAGCTGGATGGATTTGACCGATTCGACGCTGAACGAAGTGACCGAGGCCGTCAAACGGATTCGCGAATTGACGACGCAGGCGGCGAACGACACGTACGAGTCGTCGCAGCGCGCCATCATCAAGAGTGAGATCGACCAGCTCGTCGAGCATATCGGCTCACTCGCGAACGCGAAATCGGGCGAGAAGTACATCTATAACGGCACGAAGACGGACCAGCCGCTCATCGACATGGCCGCGCTGAAGGCGTTCCTCGCCGACCCGGCCGCGGACGTCGATTCGATTTATACGGGCGGTGTGCCGACGGACAGCGGCAAGATTTCCTTCGAGGTGTCAAAAGGCATCACGATGCAAGTGAACATGCAGCCGGAGGCGGTGTTCGGCCGGGAGCTGTTCGAAGGGCTCCGTGACCTCAGCCGTCTGCTCGGGGACGAGACGTCAGGCGGGGCCGACTTGTCGGCACAGCTCGCGACGCTCGACACGCTCGGACAGAACTTGATCACGGAACGGGCCGAACTCGGCGCGCGCGCGAACCGACTCGAACTCGTCGACAACCGTCTGCAAGACCACGAAATCATCGCGAAGACGATCATGTCGGACAACGAGGACATCGACATCGAGCGCGTCATCATGGAGCTCAAGTCACACGAGACGGTGCACCGGGCCGCGCTCTCGGCCGGCGCCCGCATCATCCAGCCGACGCTCCTCGACTTCCTTCGGTAACGGCGGATGAATCTCGCGAGGCTTGAGATGCGGCAGACGCATGCTGCCATCCAGATGACGTCGAACCGGCCCGTGCTCGAGATGAGACAAGGCCGGGCCGACATGACGATGACACAAGGGAAGGCCGAGATGACGCAGCGGACGACACCAGGGACGCTCGAGGTCGACTCGTCGGTCGCCCGGAGCGAGAGCAACTTAAAAGGCGCGCTCGAACTCGGCCGCCATTTCGGCGGGCTCGGTGAACAAGGGGCGCGCGAGGCGACGAGTATGGCCGCCCGCGAAGGCGACCAGCTCATGCGGATCGAGAACGGCAACCCGATCCCTCAGATCGCCGCCAGCAAAGTGAACGACCCGTATCCGGTCGTCGACCTCGATTTCATGCCGAAGTCGATTGACCGCGTCAAATTGACGTATACGCCTGCGGATGTCAAAATCGAGTGGAACGTAACACCGGCACAGATTGATGTATCGCTCACCCCGACCGACATCTCGTTCACGCCATGGACGACGGACATCTCGCTCCGTCAACAGGCGTCGCTCGAGATGTGGCCGGTCGGTGGGATGTATGATGAGACGCGTTGAAAGTGAGGAAGATCCATGTTCATTGAGACAGATTATTTTGGCAAGATCGAAGTGAAAGAAGAAGAGACGATCTCGTTCGTCAGTGAGATCCCGGGCTTCCCGGAATCGAAGACGTTCGCGCTCATCCCGTACGGCGACGACCTGCCGTTTTGGTCGCTCCAGTCGCTCGAGGACAAGGCGTGCGCCTTCGTCGTGACGAACCCGTTTTGGCATAAGCCGGATTACGCGTTCGAGTTGACGGACGGGGCGAAAGACCAGCTCGGTATCGACGAGGCGGAACACGTGTCGGTGTATGCCATCGTCACGCTCCGCGAACCGTTCGAGACGTCGACGCTCAACTTGAAGGCCCCGATCGTCATCGAGACGAACGAGCGCCGCGGCAAACAAGTCATCCTAGACGATGCCTACCCGGCGCGCTTCCCGCTCGGCGGCCAGAAAAGCGAGGTGCGCTGATGCTCGTATTGAAACGAAAACAAGGCGAGGCGATTCATATCGGCGACGACGTGACGCTGACGGTGCTCGCGATCGAGGGCGACCAAGTGAAGCTCGGGATTGACGCGCCGCGCCATATCGACATCCATCGCCATGAAGTGTACGTCCAGATGCAGGCCGAGAACGAGTCGGCCCGTGACAGTGCGAATTTGATGAGACAGATGATGCAAAACAAGTCGGAAGCGTGAGCTTTCGGCTTTTTGGCGTCATGATTTTTTGACAAGGATGACAGACGTCACGCCAATACGATACGATGGATGGGAAATTTCGGGGTAAGGACGCGGTCGTTTGGGTCAAGTTGTCAATATCTTCTTCATCAATATCAGCATCATCTATCTCGTCTTGTCGCTCACGCTCTACTTGATGCGGCACGTGCTGCCGGTGCAAGCGGCGTCGCCGCTCGCTGTCCGGGTATGGTTCGGGCTCGCGATGGGGCTCGCGGCCGTCTTGTTGACCGTCAATTCGTTCTCGGTCGGGGAGGCGCGCATCGACCTCCGCATCATCCCGCTCGCCTTGGCGGCGGCGTATGCCGGACCGGTCGGGGTCGCCGTCACGATTGGGCTGACACTTCTTGGTCGCTTCGGGCTCGACGGCATGACCGATCAGTTCATCCGCTCGTTCGGCACACTCGGCCTGTTCTTCGTCTTATCGCTCGTCTTGAATCGATTGTCACTGCGGCGCGGTCACTTATACTCGGCCTATCTCGTGTTTGGGGCCGTGCTCGTCTTATTCCGCATCGCCGGTAATATTCCGATGCACGCGTTCACGAATGTGTTCCTGCCGTATTTCGTCATCACATTCTTCGGCGGCTGGATGTGCTACTGGGTCGCGAAGCAAATCGAGACGCATTTGCGCATGTTCCGCCTCCATACGCAACGGGCGACCATCGACGAGTTGGACGGGGCTGCCGAACCGATATATGACGCTCGAGCGGTTGAACGATGTCGAGGCGTCGGGTCTTTCGTGGGCACTCCTCGTCATCGACGTCGACCGATTCAAACAGTTGAACGATACATATGGCCACCGGGCCGGGGATGCGGTGTTGCGTCGAATCGGGACGACGCTACGTGACCATTGCCCGGAAGCTGGCTTCGTCGGGCGTTACGGCGGAGAAGAGTTCGTCATGGTGACCGAGGACGCGCATGACGCCGAACAACTCGCCGAACGCCTCGTCCGTGCGGTCCGTGAGACAACGTATACGTTTGAAGGCCAGACCATTCCGATGACGATTTCGGTCGGGGTGTCGGTCGCGAACGCCGAACCGGGGACGGTCGTGTTCGAGCGGGCCGACGCGGCGCTCTATCAGGTGAAGGCGGACGGGCGCGACCAAGTGAAAATCGGGTAAACAAAAAATCGGCCGCGATTTTTAGTGGATATTCTTCTTCTTGAACTGGCCGCCCTGGACGTCATGGATGTTGCCGATGGCGAGGAACGCCTTGTCGTCATAGTCGTCGAGGATGTCTTTCAGCTTCGTCTCCTCGAGTCGGCTGATGACCGTGAAGACGACTTTCTTCCCGTCGCCCGTATACGCCCCTTCCCCGTGCAAGTACGTCACGCCGCGGCCGAGCCGGTCCATGATCGCCTGGCCGACGTCTTCAGGCGATGTCGTGATGATCCACGCCGCCTTCGATTGGTCGAGCCCCTCGAGGACGACGTCAATCGTCTTGAAGGCGATGAAATACGTGAGGAGCGAGTACATCGCCCGGCCCCAGCTGAAGACGAAACCGGCCGTCCCGAGGATGAAGATGTTGAAGAACATGACGATCTCGCCGACCGAGAACGGGAGCCGGTTCGTGAAGGAGACGGCCAAAATCTCCGTCCCGTCGAGCGAACCACCGGCGCGGATGACGAGGCCGATGCCGACGCCGAGCAAGAAGCCGCCGAAGACGGTCGACAAGAGCAGGCCGTCCGTAAACGGTTCGATGTTATGTAGTAGAATCGTGAAACCCGACATGAGGAGGATGGCTGTCAACGTGACGACGGCGAACGTCTTCCCGATCTGACGATAGCCGAAGTAGATGAACGGCAAGTTGAAGAGGACGAGCTAGATGGCGAGTTTCGTGCCGGACAAGTACGACACGATGATCGACACCCCGACGATGCCGCCGTCGATGATTTGGTTCGGGACGAGGAACGCCTCGAGCCCGATGGCGAAGATGAGGGCGCCGAACAAGAGGAGGAGTCCTTTGGCGACGAGTTCCGTCCGTTTGATCGGGTTATGTTCGCGCTTCAAGCGCGTCACTTCCTCCGGTGACGGGGAAGGCATCGGTGGACGTTGCATATGACATCCGCCCCTTTCCTTTTTTAAACAGTATAACAAATCTCACAGCGTTTTAAGCAGTCGAGGCAGGGAATCTGACACAACGTATGGAACTAGTGGGGATTCAGAAAGGAGGGATGCGATGCGTCCGCTCATCCTCGGCGTGTTCGCCGCGCTCTTTTTCGCGAGCACGTTCGTCTTAAACGAAGCCATGCATATCGGGGGCGGCCACTGGGCGTACAGTGCCTCGCTCCGCTTCTTATTCATGATTCCACTCCTCGTCCTCGTCGTCGCCATGCGCGGTGGATTGGGACGGGTGCGAAAGGCACTCGCAAGTGACCCAGTGCCGTGGCTCGTCTGGTGGACGGTCGGATTCGGCTTGTTTTACGTCCCAATCTGTATCGCCGCCGTCGAGGCACCGCCTTGGCTCATCGCGGGAACGTGGCAAGTGACGATCCTCGCTGGGGCACTGTTGTCGCCGCTCTTCAAACGAGCGGATGGGACACGCGAACAGATTCCGTGGACGGCGCTCCGCTTCTCCGGGATCATCCTGTTCGGCGTCGTCCTCATGTAAGTCGAGTTTTTACAGTCGTTCGAGCCGCGCTTCCTTTTGATCGGCGTCTTGCCGGTGCTCGTCGCCGCGTTCGCCTATCCGCTCGGCAACCGGAAGATGATGGCTCACACCGACCTTGATGTGTTCGAGCGCATCCTCGGCATGTGCGTCGGCTCGCTCCCGGTATGGCTGCTGTTGTTCGGCTACGGGCTGACGACCGGTGTGCCGTCGGGGGCGCAAGTGTCGCAGACGCTTCTCGTCGCGTTACTTTCCGGCGTCATCGCGACGGTGCTTTTCTTCAAGGCGACCGACCTCGTCAAACACGACATGGGCCGGCTCGCGACGGTCGAGGCGACACAGGCGCTCGAGGTGCTGTTCGCGCTCGTCGGTGAGATTTTGATTTTACAGGCGGGACTGCCGTCAGGGCTGTCGCTCCTTGGAATTGGGATTGTCATGCTCGGCGTCACGTTGCATAGCCGGGCTTCACTCAAAGTGATGGAAAGGTCAGTCGCGATCGACCGTTTCGGGAAGGAGGGATGAAGATGGCATATGGAATAATCGGCAAGTTGACCGCGATTCAAGGGGAGCGGGAGACGTTGCTGGTGATACTGCTTGTGGCCGCCACGGCGATGGAACAGGAAGCGGGGTGCGAGGCGTA
>NZ_JNAA01000076.1:0-1083 GCF_000696055.1 Exiguobacterium sp. AB2 | reverse complement strand
ATGTTGGGTAGGTCAGGCATCATCGGGATCGCCTCCAGATTGGTTGGTTACAGCCAGTATAGTCCGGAATGTCAGGCGCGTACAGCGCCGCCCGAGGGCACGCCGACTCCCGGGGAATCAGCGGGCAAGGCGAGACCCAGCAGCGACGACGTCGCGATGCGGCTCGGCGCCCGCCCCCAGGAAAGCGGCGTGCCGGACAGGGCGGCTGAAGGGCAATGAAAACAGAGGAGCGCCATCCCTTCCGGGACGACGCTCCTCTGTTCAAAAACATTTGAAGTTTTTCAGTGCCCTCCTCTTGAGGGTGGCGGGTTTTCTTATTGCATACACGTGAGGTACGTCCAGTGACAGTACGGTAAAGGCTGAGCCATAAAGCTGACGCCCAAATCGTCGGCTCGGTGAATGGTGATCCACGGCGCCTCTCCCATGCGAAGATAAATCTCATGGTGGGGAGACTGTGTATGCTCACCAGACAACTTGAACGTCGGTCGATTTTTCAGATGTGCGACAATCGTATACTTAATGTCCGGTGCAATCACGAGCGGATTGCCGACTGAATGTTTAAGACGATACGTCACTTCTCCGGGCTCGATGGAGACATCTTCTAAATAGACTTGATCGACGGAAGCCACGTCTTCTCCCGTCAATTTATGATGTTTCGTATAGCCTCTCGTCACGTTCGCATCTTTCTTAATCGAGACGAATGGCACGTCACGCAACTGTTCGACCATGACTTCGGTTCGCGTTCGATATTCTTCAGCGTAAACATTGTATGAGCGACCATCCCCCTCAAAGTAAGGATGCGGGGAGAACACGTTCGGATTCTTTAAAATCGGCGGTTTTATGAACGGCTGGACACGTAACTGCACGTCGCTCACTTCTGTGGTTTCCGGAGTCGACGGACTGACCATAAAGTACATGACATACAGCTCGCTGTCCCGTCTCGTCGAGAGCGTATGTTCTTTCCCGAGCGTCATCGCCTTCCCGACAAAATCAATCAACTGCGTACCGGGCTTGCGGGAATGTTTCACCGGACGCAATGCCCTTACTTCATAAAACGTCGGCTCGTTTGACACTCCCACGGCT